>JAYTFV010000108.1:0-6188 GCA_043734065.1 Planctomycetota bacterium | reverse complement strand
CCGTTCGTCCGCCATGCGAGTCTTTGGCCAGCTGCAAAACATGCACGGCGTGATCCATGTCCTGGCGTCTCGGCTATGCGATCTGTCACGAGACTTGGCCGCTCTGCAAACGGTGTCCCGTGACTTCCGCTGAACTCACGGAAGTGTCGGGTCGACCTCGACCCCTGACTAGTTGATGACCGAACTGACCGGCATCACTTGCATTCGCTCCGACGAGTACCACATCCCCCATAATGCAGCACTCCTTTGCTCAATGACGGTTCAACCATAGATGTTTTCGGGGGTTACGTCACGATCACCGTTCGGATAGCCTCTCAGTGACATATGGCTCATCACGCAGAGTCTGTGGAACAGAACATCTGGGCTCCCATTTGTATCACCGGAGATATCGCGGATCGTATCTCGGTAAATAGAGACAAGGATTGTGTCACGAATAATTGCAGTAAGTCATTAACAATAAGTCACCTGTGAAAATGAGAATGACGGGAAGTGAACAACGTGCGTGCGTCACAAATGCACACACAGTCATCGTCAAACAATTCACTTCGCAATTGCCGGAGGCTCACTGGGGACGATACAGTGGTATGGGTAGCAATTGAGGAGTGATCGCCTGGTGTTGCTCCCCTGGAACCGAGTTGAGGCAGGACCATGTCGACCGTCTGGCACCATCCTCAACACTCCCGCCGGTTGGCCATGCAGGCTGGGACGCTGGGTCTATTCGGGTTGTCGACTTCCCAATTGGCAGAGTTGCAGGCTGCGCAGACGGCGGCTCAGGCCAAGCCGATTCGGGCGGTGATCTACCTGTTTCTCTCCGGCGGTCTCGGCCAACTCGACAGCTTCGACATGAAGCCCGAGGCTCCGGACCAGTATCGCGGCGAGTTCAATCCCATCAGTACGAAGACGCCGGGGTTGCAGATCGTCGAGCATTTGCCGATGTTGGCCCAGCGGAGCGACAAGTGGTCGCTGATTCGGTCGATGACGCATACCTCGGACGAGCATTCGCTGGGGCACGTCTACATGCTGACGGGTCGGTCGAAGACTCCGCCGACGTTCAACAACGATAAGCCGATGCCGCAGGACTGGCCGTCGATCGCTGCCATCGCCGGGGACCAACTGGCCTCGCGGAATGGGTTGCCACCGGCTGTGGTGCTGCCGGAGCGGCTGATTCATCGCACGGGTCGTGTGATTCCCGGTCAATTCGCGGGGGAGATGGGCCGTCGCCGCGACCCGTGGTTTATCGAGGCCTGTCCGTTCAACGGGACGACGTATGGGGCCTATCCCGAGTACGAGTTCCACCACGCTCGGGGGAAAGAGATCACCAAGAATCGTCCATTCATGGCCCCGAACCTGAGCCTGCCGGAGCAGCTGTTGTCGAGTCGGCTCGACCGGCGGTTGGAGATGTTGCGGAGCCTGGAAGAGCAGCGGCAGAACCTGGATCAGTCATCGAGCGTGGGGGCCTTTTCGCGGCATCGGGCGTCGGCGGTGTCGCTGCTGCTGGATGAAAAGGTGAAGACCGCGTTCGACGTGACGCAGGCGGACGCTGCAATTCAGGAGCGGTATGGTCGGAACACGTTCGGGTGGTCGTGCCTCATGGCGCGGCGGCTCGTGACAGCGGGGGTGGGGCTGGTGCAGGTGAACCTGGGGAACAACGAGGCATGGGACACGCACGGTAATGCCTTTCCGAACCTGAAGGATTTTTTGTACCCGCCGACTGATCGGGCGGTGTCAGCCTTGCTGGACGATTTGTCGGAGTCGGGAGAACTCGACAGCACGTTGATCGTGATGGCCGGGGAGTTCGGGCGGACTCCGAAGATTCTGCATCTGGGCAACGAGTTCAAGGGGCCGGGCCGCGACCACTGGGGCGGGGCCCAGACTGTATGGCTCGCGGGCGGAGGCATCGCAGGTGGACGGGTCTACGGAGCCACCGACAAGCTGGGCGGGTATCCCGCGAGCGATCCCGTCACTCCGGAGATGCTGGCGGCGACGATCTACGACCGCCTGGGGATCCCCGCCGACGCCGTGTGGCACGATGACCAGGGGCGTCCGCATGCCGTCTACCACGGCGAGCCGCTCTCCGCGCTCTACGCGTGAGATCGACACCCATAGGCGATGTCGCTCCGCGACTCGCATTCCGCCCGCCGTAAGGCGAGCGGACAGTGAAAGCTGACCGGGTAGGACGGCCTTTCCAGGCCGTCCCGTGGTATCTCTCGCCAGGAGACGGCCTGGAAAGGCCGTCTTACGGGGAACAACTTTCCGACCGCTTGCCTTGTTCCAGATTCGTCCACTCGCGCACGCGGCTCCGCAGGAGCGTCGCCCTCCCATCGCTTCGCCCGCAAGCAGAGCCCAAGCCTCTCACCGACAAACGAGACGCACACACGTGGTTGCCAGTCTTCTTCACGTTGTCGAAGCGGTGGTGGCCGCAAGAAACTCAAAAAACGCAACAGGGGAGTCTGCCTGGGTTTTGCGTTTTTTGAGTTTCTTGCGGCCATTCTGCTTCCGGAGATTCACTCGGCTGAGAGACGAATCACGGTAGGCTCCGCACAACCGGCAAGGGTTCCCGGGATGGGTTCTGGCAGGTGATCGAGAACCAAGTCGAAGAAAATGTGAAAACTGATCTATAATTCTCTGTGAAATTTGGTTTAATGGGTGCGTGGACCCGTTTCGACGAGTCACCAGGAGTTGCGGCCGAATCACACTCAAGTCATGAAGTGTGAAGCGGTTACCACGCGACTCCTCCCTCCCTGTGCCTCCAATTTGACCTCGTGCATGACGCGCGGGTTGTCCCCCCACCTACGAACTTTCGTCCAGATCGCCGTGTCGTTCTCTCGTCAGACCTCCGGTGGAGTTCAACGAGGAACGTGCGCTTTCGGTGAGTTCCGTTTTTCCCCCAGCGCAGGAGGCCGCGACAGGGCAAACGACTGAAGATTGGTCCCATGTCTACCACTGCTGTTGCTCTCCTTCAAGCGATTCCCCAGGCGAAGTTCGCCCGCCTGCTCCCGAATTCGCCATTGCCTCGTTATACCCATGTGCCCGGTTCGGGAACGCCGCATCCGTACCGCGACCCGCGCGGGCATAGCTACAACCAGCGCCCGATGAACCCCAAGCCGCTCACGCCCGACCGCTGGGCGGAGAATCGTTCGTACCTGCTGGGACTGGACTATTTCAACCTAGGCTTCTACTGGGAAGCTCATGACGAGTGGGACCGTCTGTGGCGCAGCACCGGGGCCGAGTCACTCGTGGGCCGGTTCCTCAAGGGCCTCGTCAAGATGGCCGCAGCCGGGATCAAGGTTCGCGAGGAAAGCATCCACGGAGTCCGCCGTCACGCGGCGTCCGCAGGCGAAGTCTTCGCCGATGTCGCTGCCGAATCGGACATCGATGCGTACTGCGGCCTGGACTTCACGCTGTTGCAATTTGCAGCTGACCGTGCCGCTCAGTTGCGGTATCCGCATGAGTTGGAGACCGGTCGCCCGCTGCGGGTGTTCCCGTTCCTGCTGATGCCGGAGCCGCTGCCGCTGATGTAAGGCAAGTGGCGGGAATTAAAGTACCCTGTAGGACGGCCTTTCCAGGCCGTCCTTGATCGGTTCTTGCAGCAAGACGGCCTGGAAAGGCCGTCTTACGGGGAGACTATTTTCGCCCGCATGCCTAAGGCATAGCTGCGTTCGACAGAACGCGGGGAGCCCGCGCTACTGATATGGCGTACATCTGTCCCCCGCTTGGATTGAAAATTGCGGGGGATTCTGGAAGATGCCCAGATACCGAGATCGCGGACCGCTGCGCGGAGCTGGCGACTTCTCTATTCATTCCCAGTCATCACCTTGAGGAGGGTCTGTCGCATGGGTCGTCCAGTCACGCTGTTCACCGGTCAATGGGCCGATCTCAAGTTGGAAGACCTGTGCCGCAAGGCCAAAGAGTTCGGCTATGACGGCTTGGAACTGGCCTGCTGGGGTGACCACTTCGAGGTCGACAAGGCCCTCTCCGATGACACCTATTGCAGCCGCAAACTCGATCTGCTGGCCAAGTACGACCTGAAGCTGTTCGCGATTTCGAACCATCTAGTCGGTCAGGCGGTGTGCGACAATATCGATGTGCGGCACAAGTCGATTCTGTCGCCAGCCATCTGGGGCGATGGATCACCGGATGGGGTCAATCGCCGAGCCACGGAAGAGATGAAGAACACGGCCCGGGCGGCGAAAAAGCTCGGCGTCAGCGTGGTCAACGGGTTCACCGGCAGCAGCATCTGGCACCTGATTTACGACTTCCCGCCGACGCCCAAGTCGATGATCGAGGCGGGCTTCCAGCAGTTCGCCGACCGCTGGAACCCGATCCTGGACGTGTTCCTGGAGTGCGGCGTGCGGTTCGCCCTCGAAGTCCACCCGACCGAGATCGCGTTTGACATTTACTCGACGCATCGGGCGCTCGCCGCGATCAATCACCGCCCCGAGTTCGGCTTCAACTTCGACCCGTCGCACCTGATTTGGCAAGGGGTTAACCCGGTCGACTTCATCCGCGAGTTCCCCGACCGCATCTTCCACGTCCACATGAAGGACGCCTCGACGACCCTCAATGGCCGCAGCGGCATCCTGTCGAGCCACCTCTCGTTCGGCGACGCCCGACGAGGCTGGGATTTTCGATCGGTGGGTCGCGGGGCCGTGCGATTCGAGGAGATCATCCGGGCTCTGAACGCTGCGGGGTATCCGTACGACGCCCCGCTGTCGGTGGAGTGGGAAGACTCCGGGATGGACCGCGAGGCCGGTGCCGCCGAGGCGGCCCAGTTCTGCAAGAACATCGACTTCCGCCCCTCGGGCCGGGCCTTCGACGCCGCGTTTGCCGAGTAGCCCCCGTAGCCACGTTCGCTGAACGTGGGAAGCCACCAATTGACAGCCGCCTGGACCATTCGGTCCGGGCGGTGTCGTTATTACTGCACGCGGCCACGCCCGAGACGATTGTCGTCGTAGCTGCGTTCGCCAGAACGCGGGCGTCTTGGCAGACGCACCCGCCCTCGGGCGAGGGGCAGCGACGCCCGATTCGTGGCCGGGTGAGGTCCAAGAGAACGCTCGATATCGGTTCCACGAAGGAGAGTGTTTCCCAACCGTCTGGCTGCGTGAGCGGCTGGGCCGAAGGCTCTGCCCAGCCCGCAAACTCGCCGTGGCTTGCCTGACTGTTGTATTCGATATGTCGCATGCGATCCTTGAGACTCCTGTTTCGCGATCAATCGTTGCCACGATTTTACTGCGCATAACCGTCGATTCTGGAGGCACTGGTTGACGAGGAACTCCCCAGATGGGACTGGGATTTCCGGCCACAGCTGCGCTCGCGGATCACATGCAACATCATCTGCCACAAATGGTTGCGAGAAAACTACGCCACACGCTGGTCGTGGGGGTGGGAATGTTGTTCTTCGCATTCATGGGCCCAGGCTCGGTCTGGGCGAAACCCATCCCGGTGCGAGTCGCCCCGACTCACTCGGGCTGGAACTGGCTGCGAATTGCCTTCACAGACAAAGAGACAGACTTTGTCCCGCCGCCGCCTCGGGACGAATCCGCCGAAGACGGCGATGTGGCCGAACCGCTGTTCGCGGATTCCGGGGACGAAGCTGAGGTCGCTGAGGAGGATCTCGCAGGCAACTTGGTCCAGCGGGATTTCCCCCCGATTGATGCGGCAGGCCCTCCACCCTTCGCGGAAAACCCGCTGCCTCTGGCCCCCCAGCACGACCACTTCGACCCCGGTTTCCAGCAGAGCGCCTACGCCCAGAAGACGTGGCAGGTGATGCCCGCCGGGCTGATGTACCACTCCTATCTGGCCGGGGAAAAGGAATCCCGCATGGGAACGTTCTGGGCCCATGACCAAACGGGTCGAACGGTCTGGGAAAACACCTTGGGCGGGCGTTTAGGCTTGCTCCGCTACGGGACTCAGGGAGCCTACCGACCTCAAGGCTTCCAGCTCGACTTCGAGGGGGCGGCGCTGTCTCGCGTGCTGCCGGGGACCGATTCAACGATGCTCGAAGGGACCGACTATCGGGCGGGATTCCAGGGGACGTGGGCCACCGACCGATGGCATGTGAAGGCCGGATATTACCACCTGAGCTCGCATCTGGGTGACGAGTTTGTGATCGCCTTCCCCATGGTCCACCGTTACAACTATGTGCGCGACTCCGCAGTCTTGGGTGTGACATACGACCTCAACAGCGA
>JAYTFV010000107.1:0-6900 GCA_043734065.1 Planctomycetota bacterium | reverse complement strand
GTGCCTGATCGATCAGGCACAGCCTGACCTACCTGCCTCAAAGTCACACATGACTTGCAAAGCTGCCTCGCTGTGGCAGAATCACTGGCGACCAGAGTTCCGATGCCATCCCGACAGGTCAATGATTCATGCCCACCCCCCTCAGCTTCCGCATCAGACTCCGCAAACTTTTGTTTGATACGTTTAATCGAGATGAGTTTACGCTACTGCTCAAAGATGAACTGAATGAGATTTATGACGACATCATAACGAAGGGAAAACGTGAACTTGAATTTGACGAAGTGATTGAGTCACTCGATCGCCGGGACAAACTGCCGGACTTGTTTCGTGCGACCCTCAAATCTCGTCCAGATAACCAGGCACTGGCTGGCCTGAAACCCATCGTGGAAATTGTGACGGCTCACTCCAAAGCCGTCGATGAGACCAAAGGGCAGAGCGATTCGGAAGCAGCTCCATCGATCGCGGCTCTCCCGCCAGCAACGGGCCTCCAGGCGAGTGTCGTGGCTGCGTCGTTCGGGGAGCAAACAATTTCGCTCTCATTGGCAAGGACGAAACAAGACGAAGTCAGTCGGCGAATCTGTGTGATCGAAGTCCCAGGCCAATCGATCGGAACCGGCTTTCTGATTGGACCGCGGCAGATCCTGACGAATCGTCACGTTCTGGACGAGGCCCTCCGCCGAAATGCCAACAACATTCGAGCAGTGTTCGATCACTCGGGCGATCAAAGCTATGAGAGCCTGCCCAGGAAAAACATTCTCCTCAAGGCTCCATTCACGATGGATGAGGTCGATGGGTTGGACTACGCCGTACTCCCACTCGATGCGGATGTGGAGGCTGACCGAGGGTTCTTCACCGCCTGCCCGCAACGCTTGGGGGACAAGAGTTCCGTCACCATCATGGGGCATCCGGCCCAGGGAACGACAGCTTTGGGGCTGCAATACTCGTGGGGCATGATCCGAGACATCAACGACGAATCGAAACGGATTTCCTACACAGCCCAGACGAGCCCGGGATCATCGGGATCTCCAATCTTCAACGCGAACTTTGAATTGGTCGGCCTGCACTACCACGGTCAAGCGGGAGTCAACAACCACGGGATTCCGATTTGGGCGATCGTCAAGAGCTTGAAAGATAAGGGGCATCCTGAACTACTCTCTGTCAAATCACCAATTCAAAAAAGTAAGGATCTGTCCACGGGACACGAATCAATTGGACCTGATTCTCCTGTTGTGACAACTCCTCCCGGAGATGATCCTGCCTTCCCCACCCCAGTCACTCCTGATGCCAGAATTGCCACCGAGTTGGGACAAGAACTCTTTCTTGCAAAGACTGCTCGCGATCTCCAAAAAGAGTTGCTGCGACGCCGGGACCACCCCACGATCGTTGAGCGTTTTCAGCGAATCGTGAGTCGGTCTATCGCGTGGTGGGGACTCGGGTTCGCAGCAGTCCTGGTTCTCGGGCTGGGCTATTTGAACTACAAACCTGTTCTGGAGCCGTTTCGAGGGAAGCCGATTCGGATTGAAAATCTCGCTGTGCTGGGCGAATTGGATCGGACCCAGTCGACTCAGGAGCTGCGAGACCTGCTGACCAAGATCGGAAAGGCGTCTGATGCCGGTGAGTATGGATTTTATCATCTGTCGATTCCGCTGCCACATGATCTCGACAATCCGACGGTCGAAGTGCGATCATTCGACAGCAGCGGACAGCCCATAGAAGACCGGGACGCCATCGTGGAGATCCACTGGCTTCCTCCAGACCGTGGACACGAACGAAGTGGCCAGGCCGGGCCGGAGAAACGCCTGACGGACGGCGTTGTGACGGACCGGTACAATGGGCGGGTTCCCGCCGGAACAATCATTGTGATGTTCTATCATCGCAAGGAGAACAAATACGGCGAACCCACTTTCCAGATTCAGGTGAAGTGATGTTTGGCATTCTCAACACCATCGAATGACTTTCAGGAGCTGGCTATGATTCGAACGCTTGTCACCTGTTTTGCTGTGCTTGTGGCACACACCGCTGTGGCCCAGACGGTCACGGTGGAGGTCTGGAAGCTCACGCGACCAGACACCCCTCCGCAGCCCGCGACCGACGCCGCGGTTCGCATTGCCACCGCGGACAGCCAGCCGTCCGGTCCGCCGCAGCCTCCACAAATCCCGAAGGGCCAGGGGCCGCAGGGCAACCAATACGTCCTGGACGGCTCTCTGAAGGGGCCGCTGATTGATGTCACCGCGCGAGTCGAGGACTACCACATGTGGGTCGCCCGGGATCTGCTCGTCGAACCGGCCAGCCAGCAGAATGTTATCGTCCAGTTGTTCCACTTCGACTATCCCATCCGAGCCCCGCAGTGCTTCGCTTTGAAGACACAGTACGAACTGCTGTTTCGCATGGAACAGCGTCTCTCGCCGCAACTGAACCGCAAGGAGATTCAGCACCGGGCCCGGCTGAAGTACGCCGATGGGATTCTGGCGCTGCCCAGCTTGTCACGCCAGCATTTCCAGTCGCCGGAAACCCGCCAGATGCTGGCCGAGATGACCGAAGAGGCTCGCCGCGAACTGAGCGACATGGGGCAGGGGCTGTCCAAACTCTATGACATGGATGGGTTCGAGCGGTACACCCCCTCCCAGTGGCAGACCCAGTACAACGCCCTCAACGGGGAACTCGTGAACAGCGAAGTCCGGCTGTTCGGAACTCACGGAACATACACCACCTCGGACGGAGCGAAGCATGTGCTGGAGGGCATCGACATCTTCACCGAAGAGGACGCGAATGGAGGAGGCAATGACGTAATCACCGGACACTGGCGCTACGCCCCCGGAACGCCCCAGGAAGTGAAGGGCACATTCCGCTGGCAGGGCGACGGTTCCGATAATCACTTCGAGGGCTACTTTCAGCGACCCGGCGATGCCAACAAGTATTCGTGGAAGGGGGACCGCATCCAGCAGCCGAACGGGGAACATCTGCTGTATCGGCCATTGAACGGAGAACACCTGCTGCACAGGCGGTTGAATGCGGGACAGCCTGCACCGCCGATCAATGGAGCCGCTCCGGCCCCGCGCGGACCCAGACCGATACGCCGCATCCCGGCCCCCGCCCCGGCGTTGCCCGCTCCCGCACCGCCCGCTCCCTAGTGCCTTGTCATGAGAGGTAGCTGCGTTCGCCAGAACGCGGGGAGCCCGCACTCTGGCGAGTGCAGCTACCAGAACTAATGAAATCGTAGGCAGCCGCAGGCGGGACGGAGATGCCTGAGTCATCCACACCAGATGCTACATCAAGAGGCCTTCGCACATGCACATCAACGGGTCGGCCTTCAGGAATAGCTTCCACTGCGTCTCGGCGAACCCGAAGTAGTGGTGGGCATGATGCCGAGTGATACAACCGGATGCGATCGACTTCAGCTCCTCATGCTCTGGCGAGGTCTGGACGATCAGCGGAGAGAGCAGCTGTTCCAGCACGTAGCCGTTCTTCTTGAGCATCAGCCCAAAGAACTTCTTGGCATCGTGCGTCACCAGATCGATCTCCAGCCCGTCATGAATGCCGGACTTCTCGACCGTCTCTTCGGCATCCGTCATCCCGACCACATCTCGTAGCGGCAACAGATGTATGCCTCGCAAGTCGAAGTCGGAATCGGGCGACGGAAACCCGTAGAGATGGGCACCGCTGATCGTGGCGAACAGGAGCGGGTAGGGATGGGTTGCGACCTGTCGGAGTAACTTGGGAAGTACGTCATGCATACTGATCACCAACTCCATTGTCAGAGAGGCCCATGAGTTCCCGCCAGCGGGCCTCGATCAAAGCAGAAAATGCGAGGCCACGAACTCCGTAGTTCCCTAACGAGAATCCATCATTGACTTCCACCAAGAGTGTCTGACCGGAACGGGTAATGCCCCAGTCCATAGAGAATCCAATCGGACGGTTGTCGAACGCTCCAATGGCAGCTTTCACAGATTCGACGTTGGGAAAGACGAGTGGATCACCGCTGTAATGCCCAATGCACAGCACTCTGTCTCTCAAGATCGTGGCTCTCCATTCAGAGACCAGATCGACGCAATCCTGAACAAGAACGGGTGTGTCACCGGGGATGCCCGCTGTGGGGATCAGATCCCGAAACACTCCGAACACTTGTCCTTTGAATAGCTTGTGGTGCAATCGAGGTTTGACATGAAGTGGTTGAGAGGATTCATTGGCAATCTGATTCCGCACCTCTTCCAGAGTCGAATGCCAGACACGTCTGCCGAACCACGGTTCAAGAGAAAGTGGGAGATCCAAATTGGGAGGACGTGGTCTACCCGCTCGTTCGAGGGCTTTGAGAACGGTTCCGACTCCTCCCCTTAAGACCATCTCATTCGGTTGGCGAAGCAAGTATTCATCGAGACCACCTTGCTCAATCTCCTCGTATTGGAAGGGGACGACTTCGTAGCCACGCTCCCAGAAAGCGTGAGCTGACTGGACCAGTTGAATGTGATTGGGCGCGGACTGTCTAACTTGCTGAACGTAGGCACGCACGGGAAAGTCCTTTCGCGATTCGGGACGCAATCCGACACGACACAGGTTGAATCGCCAAGGTTCTCGTACTTTTTTTTCGAGTTGGCTGAAATTCGTTACGCTGTCATCAGTGCTAACCATCGACATACCGCATCCATGAACGGGGCTTTCGGCGATGATGAAAGCAAGAGACCACAACAAGTTCTGTTTCGGTAAGTCGATAGATGATCGAATACGGAAACTTGCGGGTGATGACGTGACGAAATCCGCCCTCGACACTGGCAAAATCAAGAGGCGATCGAATGGCCCGAGCCACCGCTGCGTCTACGGACCTGGCAAACTCGAATCCCAAGCCGAGTGAACGCTCTTCATACCATGCCTGGGCTTCTAATATCTCCTTGATCGCATCAGGCTGGAAGACCGGTTTCATTAGCGCTGGCCTTTGAAGAGTGAAGCTCGGACTTGCTCCCAGGAGATGCTGCTCGACGGGTCAGCCAAGTGGGCAGCGTAGCGACGCTCTAACTCAGCCAGTTCTTCCGTTGACATGGGGAGGGGCAGCGAAGTCTCTTCGGCAATGCTGTCCCAGATATCCTCAACAAGTTCGATTCGCTCGGAGATCGGGAGCGATCGGTAGTGAATCTCGGCTGTACTCATGTGGGGACGCTCGTGTGATGAGGAAGTTGGCGGGAAGTCTGTACGTTCGGTAAAGTCACTTTACATTATAGACTGCCGAGCAGCTGCGATCACGCCTTCGTGAGTCCATCCAAGCACTACCCCCGAGGTCAGTTCTGCGTCGCGCCGGATTGCCTCAGAGATGGCTTCTTCGGGAGCCACATCCTGCAAGCCGCACTCGATGCTCTCCCATAGTGCCTGCGCCAACTCGACCCGCTGGGCCATTGGGAGCGACAGTGCCTCAATGGTGAGTTGCTGTGTGGTCACGACATCAAGCTATCTTCAGCTGCGAGGCACGTCAACGTGGCATTTCATATCAGATGAGGCACAGACCGATATATCTGTGCCACCTGCCTTACGGCAGTTCATCATGCAAAGCAGCACGCCTCGCTTTGATCAGAAACGCATTCGCCCACTCATAGTCCGGACGTTCCGGCAACTTCGACTCCGACAACGCCCTGTCGAATTCCGTGTGCAGGGCGAGTCGCCACTTCTCGGTCTCAGCCCACGGCAGTTCACCCCGCTTGATGGCCAGCAGCTGTTCTCTGTGTTCCTCAACTCGCACAGGCACGAAGCCGTGACGCAGGACGCTGATGCCGGAGATCAGCAGCCGGATCAGGTGCATGACGTGCTTCCATTTCACCTCTCCCTGATTACGAAGGTCGGCCTGCATCTTCTTGAACTGCGACATCACGTACCCGTTGTAGGTCTGGTAGACCAGCCGGGACAGAAACACCGACCGCATTTGCAGCAGCTCATCCGCCAAGGGTGTCGTCTTCTCGATGAGCGGCGTGTAGAGACATTCCAGCACGTTCGGATTCGCCTTGAGGGCCAGAACCAGAAACCGCTGTAACTCCCAGTAGTGCTCCTGCGTCTCATAACACTCGATGTGTTCCGGCACGCCGTTCAATGACCAGTGCATTTCGGCAGTTGGGAGATAGATCCCCCGGTAGTCGGTGTCGGACTGGTCATCATCGAGACCATACGCCCGAGAGCCAATAATGCAGCGAAAGATCACCCGGTCATAGAGATCGCTCCGGGCCGCTGAGTCCTGTGCATCTCCAATCTCCCCTTCCTTGTATTGGGACAGCATCACCACGTCATCCCGACGCAGTGCCTCTTCCATACCATCCGGGAAACGCACCCGGTACGAATGTTCGAGATCCCCCGGCGACTTGATGATCACACCGACAGCCCCCCGAGGATGAATCGTCCGCCCACTCTGGTTGACGATCTCCCGGAGAGACACGACTTGCGTGCCAATGGAGTAGATCAGGTTTGGGTTTTGGTGGACTTGTTCAGACACGCTATGAACTCCGGACGAAGTTACTCGTCGTATGTGGGCGGTGGGCCATTGAGGTATTTTCGGAAAGTCTTGATGTAAGGGGTGTCGAACTGAACGAATGCGATTTCGTCGGGAATAATCATGGATGATTCGGGTTCCCATTGTCCCAGTGCGTCGAACTCATCGAATTGAACCCCATCCCCATCCCAAGACACAGCTTGGCCGATGTAGAACTCTTCGCAGTCCTCCTCTGGAACCTCAACTTCGATGATCATCACTTGAAACTGATGGCTAATCGTTTCAATGGCCGTAAGAATGCTTTTCAAGTCGACATGGAGATTCTGATGGAGTCCATCCAACGTAACTGTTAACCCCTCTTGCCACGATCTGCGGAATCGGCCACATTTCGCGGCATCATGGAAGAGCTTCCACGGCAAGTCGAGACGCTGCTGAAAGAG
>JAYTFV010000106.1:0-4002 GCA_043734065.1 Planctomycetota bacterium | reverse complement strand
ACGCTCCGCACCTGGATCGCTGAGGGGTTGCGGCTCGACCCGGCGGACAAGCCGGACTTGCAGTCGATCGAGGTCTTCCCCAACCAGCGGGTCTTCCAGCCAGCGGGGCTCCGCCAGCAGATCGTCGTGCTGGGCACCTTTAGTGATGGCACCGTCCGCGATGTGACCGCTCTGACCGTGTTCAGCTCCTCGTCCGAGAGCGTGGCCAAGGTCAGCGACAAAGGGGTCGTCGAGAAGCAGGGTCGCGGCGAGACCGCCATCCTGGCCCGCTACCTCGACAAGATGTCGACCTCATTCCTGACGTTCCTCGACGCTGTGCCGGGCTTCGCCTGGAACAATTCACCCGAGCTGAACTTCATCGATGGCAAGGTCAACGAGAAGCTCAAGCAACTGTTGATTCTCCCGTCCGACCTCTGTACCGACGAGGAGTTCATCCGCCGGGCCACGCTCGATACATGCGGTCGCTTACCCACGATTAAGGAGGCCCAGGCGTTCCTGAATGACTCCGCTCAAGACAAACGGGCCAAGCTCGTCGACGCCCTGATCGAGAACCCGGACCACGCGGCGTTCTGGACACTCAAGTGGGCGGACGTGCTGCGGGCCAACACCGGCAAGCTGACCGCTCCGGGGGTCGCCAAGTTCGACCGCTGGATCTATGAGGGCATCCTGCACGACCAGCCGATGGACCAATTCGCCCGCGAGTTGCTGACCGCCAACGGCAGCGTCTTCGAGAACCCGGCAGCGAGTTACTGGAAGGCCAGCCGCGAGCCGACCGACGCCGTGGAGACGACCGCTCAGTTGTTCCTGGGCATCCGCATCCAATGTGCGAAGTGCCACAACCACCCGTTCGAACGCTGGACGCAGGACAACTATTATGGTCTCGGGGCCGCCTTTGCCCGCGTCGGTCGCAAGCCGGGGCAAACGGAAAACGATGAGGTCATTTTCGTGGCTGCGGGCGGCGAAGTGACCCAGCCGCGCACGGGCAAGACGATGCCGGTGCATCTGCTGCTCAAGGGAGATGTGCAAGTTCCGCCAGAGCAGGACCGCCGCGCCGTGTTCGCCGAGTGGCTGACCTCCGCCGACAACCCGTTCTTCGCCAAGGCAGTCTCGAACCGCATCTGGGGCCACCTGCTGGGACGAGGGATCGTCGAGCCGGTCGACGACTTCCGCGACTCGAACCCCGCCTCAAACGCCCCGCTGCTGACGGAGTTGGCCAAGCACTTCGCCGAACACCACTTCAGCCGCCGCTGGCTCATCAAGACCATCATGGCCAGCCACACCTACCAGCGCAGCTCGCGGACCAACGATTTGAACAAGACCGACGAGATCTACGCCTCGCACGCTGTCGTGCGGATGCTGGGGGCTGAGCAGTTGCTTGATGCGATCAGCGACGTGACCGCGATGCCCGAGACCTTTGCCGGTGTCCCCGCAGGCACTCGAGCGACGCAACTCCCCGAGCCGCCGACCGACAACTATTTCCTCAAGGTGTTCGGCCAGCCTCAACGCGAGATGGCCTGTGAATGCGAGCGATCGAGCGAGTCGAACCTGTCGCAAGCCCTGCAAATGATCAACGGCCCGACCGTGCATAACAAGCTCAGAGCTGATGGGGGCCGTGTGAATCAGATGATCGCCGCGAAGAAGACGGATGAGGAGATCATCACGACGCTGTACCTCGCCGCCGTGTCGCGCACTCCGACCTCCGGGGAGATGCAGACCTCGAAGACCCACATCGCCAGTGTCCCGGCGGACCAGCGCCGTCTCGCGTTGGAAGACATCGGGTGGGCCGTGCTGAACTCGAAGGAGTTCTTGTTCCAGCACTGACATTGAGCCGCGACGAGACAAAAGCTCAGAATCACAAATCGGACGCAACCCGACGGGGATTGCCGGAGTAGTACATGCAGGAGCGGTCTGGCCGGACAGGTGGGGACACCTGTCGCCCGGCCCCGCGAAGTGTGTCCTGTGAAGTGTTCCAAGGATTTGGCCTCATGCTGCGACATCTGCTGTTGATTTGCTTGGTGACCCCGGTGTTCGCGGGGAATCTGCTGGCGGAAACGCCGAGGGGCCAGCCCGCGCGGGAGCCGGTCGCGGTGGCGTACCTCTCCAGCATCGACAAGGTGCTGGACGATGTGGACTATATCGTCACCGAGGGTGGCCAGCCCGAGTTGTCGCAGATGGTCAAGGGGTTCATCACCAACCTCAACAATCTGGAGGGGATCGACCGCACCAAGCCAGTCGGGGCGTACGCTTTTGTGCCACTCGATCTGGGCAGCGGCAAGAAAGACCCGGATGTGATCGGGTTCGTCCCCGTCACCGACATTGAGGCCCTCAAGAAAACCGCTCACTTGAGTAATGTGCTCTCACTCGAAGCGACCGTCAAGCCGAACCGCTACGAGTTCAAGACGCCCGACAAAACGCTGTTCGTTCTGGTCGATCAGGGGCACGCCTTCATCGCGCAAAAGTCCGAACTGCTCGATCAGCCGCTCCCCGCCCCCGCCTCGCTCACCGAAGTTTTGGCGGGCCAGTACGACCTCGTGGTGCAATTTCGCCGAGAGGGAGTCCCGAGGTTCTTGTGGGACTTGGCACTGTTCGGGACGATGGCGGCCACTGACAAGGAACTCAGCAAACTGCAGAAGAGCCAGGAGCCGGAAGACCTGGCCAAGGTGAAGGGGATCAAGCTGGGACGCAGTGCGGTCACCTCTCTCCTGAGCGAGGTCCGCTCCGTCCAGCTCGGTCTCAAAGTCTCTCGCGAATCGCGCACAGCTGTCGTCGATGCCAAGTTCCAATTCACTGAGAAGGGGAAAGTGGCATTGGCGCTCGGCGAGGCCGCCAATAGCCCGTCGACATTGGACAAGACCGCGACTGCCGATGTCCCGGCGGCGGTGCATTTGCATGCGACATTGCCTGCCGATCTGCGGGGTTTGGCCACCGAGGCGTTCCGCGTGGCTCGGGCGAAGACGGATCCGACACAGTCGATCCCCGAACCGCAGCGGACGACGGTCAACGCACTGATCGATGTCATCGAAAAGACCATCGCAGCGGGGCAAGGCGACCTGCTGCTCCAGTTCACCGGCGAGCCGCAAACGGGGATGACCGCCATCGTCGGCATCCATGTGGAAGACGGCCAGAAGCTCGCGGAATCGCTGAAGATCCTCTTGCCCCAAGCAGGAAGTTCCGACAAGGTCGACTCCGTGACGATGGACGCCGGGGAAGCCCGAGGCATTCACTTTGCCCGCATCGATGGCAGGCCGGAGGGCGACGGCAAGAAAGAGGAACTCTTCTACGGCGGCAAACCCAGCCTCTACATCGGGACCGAAGCCTCGACGCTGTGGCTGATCGTCGGGGACAAAGACGCCCTCGCCGATTTCGCGAAACTGGCCGATGAGGCTCCCGCGACCACAGATCGCACGGCGACGGCTGCGTTCGGACAGGCTCATTTGCACCTGTCGGATTGGCTGGGCCTGCTGAGTTTGGCTCCCGACCAGAAGACCCGCGACTTCACGGCAGCCGCCCGAGTCGCCGTCAAAGACCCCGACCGCGACGCCCTCCGCTTCGTGATCCGCCCCGAGTCGGATGGCCTGCGCGTGACGCTGACGATTGACGAGGCATACCTCAACCTGATCGGGGCTGCAGTCGGGAAGAAGTGATTGTGGTACGACGCTCCGCGTCGTACGTTCACGACACGTTTCTATTCGAGGAGCATATCAAGGTGGGAGCAGAACAAAGGGGTCAGCGGTAGCTGTCCAATGTGCGCGGCGTGAAACGTGCGATGTTTTGGCATCGAGAGGCTGGCCGCAGTGGAGCGAGTTTGTTGGCCGGTCTAGGGGAGGGGAACCAGCAGGTCGAGCGGGGTGCGGATCGATTCTGGCAGAGTGAGGGCCGGAAGGTTCAGGGTCTGCACGAGGCGGCAGAAGACGCTTAGTCCGGTCTCTTGCTAGCAGTCGAGTTCGGCTTGCACGACTTTTAATGTCAGCTGTGGTAAGTGGAGACGCAGAAAAGCCAGGG
>JAYTFV010000105.1:0-2832 GCA_043734065.1 Planctomycetota bacterium | reverse complement strand
GGGATGGCAGAGAGCGCGAGACGATTCCCAAGGCGAGAACCCTGCCCGTGAGCCGCATCTCTGGCATCCCTCCGGGATGCGGGAACGGGCGGGGGCCGGGTTCCGGTGGTGTCGCTGGCGCTCAGCCACCGGATAATTTCTGGCATCCCTCCGGGATGGGGGCCACGCGCAAAATCCAGCCTTAAGCTGTGTAGCCTGGACTCCAACTCCATGAGTCTTAACGGACCGTGTGTTGGCTCGGCACGAGACGGTCCACCGGCAGTATCTCGCCCCAGAACCGCAATCGGGAACCGAGGGGGACCAAGCCTTGCTCAGCGGCCAGATTGTGAAATTGTCTTAACCCCTGCCGCTCCGCCGGGCCCAGGCGGAAGTGCAGGTTGCGGGTCAGGTAGCGCTGGGCGGCCCCGGCACTCAGGCCCAGTGGACCGCATTCGCGTTGAGCGATCTCGCCAATCTTCGTGAGACCGAGGTCGCGTACCGCCGACAGAGCTTCATCCACGCCGCGCAGATCAGTGTCGCGGCGGGCGACCCACATCGCGAACACAAACGGCAACCCGGTCCAGCGGAGCCACTCCTCGCCCAAGTCGCAGACCGTGTGAAACGCCTCCGCTGGGGCGTGCATGGCCCGGTCGCCGATCAGCAGGATCGCATCAGCCTCGGTGGCTTCGGTCCCTCGGTTTAGGGGCAGCATCTCGATCCTCGGCTCGACGCCGAATTGCTCGCTCAGGATCACCTTCGTCAGGCAGGCACTGGTCCGCGATCCCTCATCCAGGGCCAGCGTCCGAATCTCTCCCAGCGGCACGCGGCTATAGAGCTTGACGCTCAGCACCGGGCCATGCGTCGCCACGCAAGCATCCGAAACGATGACGTAATCCGGGTCGGAAAACGCCTCGACCGACGGGATCAAGGCCACATCCAGCCGACCCTTCTGGAGTTCGTCCGCCAATCGGCTCGGCACATCCAGTACCAGTGACGCACTCGGCAACCAGGCCGACAGGCCTTCGATCAGCGGTTTCGAATTCAGATAGCTGACCGCCCCGATGCGCAGCGACCGACGACCGTAAGGGGCGGCGAGGGGGTCAAGGGCGCTGATCATAGAATCCTCCGGGGGCATCGCGTGGCGATTGTACGGGGAGCGTCGTCGTTGGCAATTTCCGAATAGGTGGAAATCTGAAGACGAATCAAAATCTCTCCGGTCTGAGAACCGAGGAGAACCTTTCCGAATAACCCTGTTGTGGGCTAGATTTCCGGCTGCGGAGAATCGGTGCGGGCGGAAAGACTCCACTGTGCAAGGTTTCTCCCCTCATGTTGACAGGGAACAGATGGACGCACTTCGAGTGGGACTGATCGGTCTGGGCCACGTCGGCACCGGCGTGGCTCGCCTGTTGACGGAGCAGGCAGTTCGCCTGACGCGTCGCAGCGGACGGGAGATTCGTCTGACGCGAGTCGCGGTGCGGGATGCCTCGCGCCCGCGAGAGGTGGACCTGCTCGCGTCGATCGTCACGACCGACCCGCTGGCAGTGGCGACGGCGTCCGATGTCGATGTTGTCGTCGAGTTGATCGGCGGGCTGCGACCCGCGCGAGAGATCGTCCTCGCGGCGTTGAAAGCGGGCAAGGATGTCGTCACCGCCAATAAAGCCCTACTCTGCGAACACGGGGCCGAGTTGTTCCAGGCCGCCCGCGAGGCGAAACGCTGCATCGCCTTCGAGGCCGCCGTCGCCGGGGGAGTGCCGATCATCCACACGCTGGGCCAGTCGATGGCCGCCAACCAGATCACCGCCATCGAGGCGATCCTCAACGGCACCAGCAACTTCATCCTCACCGAAATGTTCCACAAGGCAGCCGCCTACGAGGACGCCGTGGCCCTGGCCCAGCAGCTTGGATTCGCCGAGGCCGATCCGTCGATGGACGTGAAGGGCACCGACGCCGCCCAGAAGCTAGGCCTGCTCACGCTGCTGGCCTTCGGCACGCGCGTCACGCCCGACCAGTTCCTGGTGCAGGGGATCGACACGATCGAACTGGCCGACCTGGAGTACGCCGACGAACTGGGCTATGCGGTCAAACTACTGGCCACGGCCCGCCTCGTCTCCGGCCAGCTCGAAATGCATACCCAGCCGACTCTGATCCGCAACGACCGCCCCATCGCCCAGACCGATGGCCCGTTCAACATCATTGGCCTCACGGGGGACATCGTCGGCACGACCTGGTACTCCGGACAGGGTGCCGGCGGCCTGCCGACCGCCTCCGCCGTGGCGTCGGACATCATCGATGTGGCCGCCGGTCGGGCCCGGCTCAACTTCGAGCGGCTCGACCTGTGGGGCAGCCACCCGCCGTTCCCGCTTCAGCCGGTCGAGGAGATCTTCCGCCGGTACTACCTACGATTCTCGGTCGAGGACCGGGCGCATGTGATGGCCGAAATCACCGATGCGCTGGGCAGGAACGGCATCAGCCTGGCCTCGGTGATCCAGCACGAGACTCCGGAGCCCGATGACGACGCCCCCGCCTCCACCGGCCCCCGCTTCGTGCCCCTGGTCATCATGACCCATCGCACTCACGAGGGCCAACTGCGGACCGCGGGTGAGGCGCTGGCCAGGTTGGGGTGCATCCGCACGCCGTGGGTCTGCATGCCGGTGAGTGATTGAAGGAAGCACGACGCTCCGCGTCGTGAGTTTCGACGCGGAGCGTCAAACCACAGTCAGAACCCGCCTCATCGCCTTGACACCCGCGGGGGGAGTGTTGAGCCCGGTTGAAAACGGTGGCGCGGGCCGGGGGAAAATCTGGATGAAAATGGCGGCGCACAGGCGTGCAGTTCAATGAAGCGAGAAGATGGGG
>JAYTFV010000104.1:0-1912 GCA_043734065.1 Planctomycetota bacterium | reverse complement strand
GGCGACAAGGATCGCCAACTCGGCGACAAGGATCGCCAACTCGGCGACAAGGATCGCCTGATCGCGGACATGCAGGCCGAGTTGGAGCGGCTGCGAAAGTCCGCAGGATGAGTGCGGCCACTCGGGGTTGCTCTCGATCGGCTCCCTTGCTATGGTCCCCCTCGCCGGCGCGCTGGTCGGCTTTCATTACGACAGGGAGGCTCCGTCATGGCTCAGAATCGATCCGAACGTCCGCTGCTCTCGAGCAACAGTTTGCCCATTCAAATGGAAGTGCTCCGCCAATCGGCCGAGTCGGGCAAGCCGCAGGACTCGGGTAAGGAAGAGACCAAGATTCCGCTATTCTGGCGTGTCTTCGGCGGCACCGTGTTGAGCATCACCGCGCTCATTGTGATGACGGCCTACCAGAGCCTGTCGGGCAACATCGCCGAACTGGGCCGGCAGCTCGACCACCTCGACACGGACATGCGCAAGGAGATGGGCCGGCTCGCCGAGTTGAACGGCGAACTCGTCCGCAAGGACGAGTGCGAGACGCGGTTCCGCGGCGTGTGGACCCAACTGAACGAGATCAAGGAGAATCGCAAGGGGATCATCGAGGTCAAGCAGCGCTGCGACAGCCTGCTCGACCAGCAGCGTGACGCGGTCAAGCAGCGCGGCCAACTCCAGAGCGACCTTCGAGAGGTCCGCGAACATCGGGCCGCGTCGCAGCAGCGGGCCGAACTCCGCGACGAACTCGCCCGCCTCCGCGAACGCCTCGCCGGGATGGAGGGCCGACAGGGAACCGCGTTCCAGCCGGTCATGCCCTCGGTGAACGAGTGATGCCTGACAAGGTCTGTCCGGGAAGGGTGGGAAGTGCCTCGCCCTCCTACAGTATCTTCTTTCTGGCCAGCCTTCGAGTCATTCCTTCGCCGTATTCGCCTCGTCGAAGAACGCGAACACCTTTCGATGGTTTCCTTCAAGTTGCGTCCAGTGGGAATCGAACCCACGAATCCAAGTTGGGAGCATGGCAAGCTACCACTGCATCATGGACGCGATCAGAGCCGACGGTGGGAATCGAACCCACACCCTTCGCGTTACGAATGCGACGCTCGACCTGTTGAGCTTCGCCGGCCTCATTCGACGAGTGACCAGGGAGGGACTCGAACCCTCAGCGACGAGTTCCTGAGACTCGCGTGTCTACCAATTGCACCACCCGGCCAGAAGATCCAGTACCGATGGCTGGGATCGAACCAGCGACCTATTCCTTATGAAAGAAGCGCTCTCCCGACTGAGCTACATCGGTATCGAAGTCTCCGAGACAGGACTCGAACCTGCACTCTCCGGCTCCCGAAGCCGGCGCGCTACCAAGTTGCGCCACTCGAAGCTCTCGCGGGTCGCTCACACACTCAACGGGCGGGTCGGCCCGATGTGACAGCCAATCTCGCGGGAATGGTCGTGTGCGTCGCCTACAGGGAGATAGAGGCGCGGGCCGGCGGGAGGTTCGCGGGTCGGGGCGCAAATTATCGGGTTGCGACCGGGGATTCACTCCACTCCACGACGACACGGCAGCCGATGAAGTCATTCCGCCCTCCGGGCCTGAAGCTGATGCGGCACGCGGAACTGCACACGGTCGCGGGGTTGCTGTATGATCCGCCACGCGCCACGCGCAGGTCGTCGTCACCGATCCCGACGGGGTCGGTCTGCTCTCCTTTGGGATACTGGCCATAAAGATCGCTGCACCACTCCCAGACGTTGCCGTGCATGTCGTACAGCCCCCAGCCGTTGGGCAACTTCGTGCCAACAGGGTGCGTCCGCCAGTCGGCGCACCAACCGAGTCGCCCCATGTCCGCAGGTTGGGTGCCCCCGGCATACATCGTCGTCGTGCCAGCGCGGCAGGCGTATTCCCACTCCGCCTCGGTCGGCAGACGCACGACCC
>JAYTFV010000103.1:0-12988 GCA_043734065.1 Planctomycetota bacterium | reverse complement strand
TCTCGAACCATGACGGACCTCCCTGCGTGAACGATCAAGCCTCTCACAGGAAGGGATTATTCAGATTTCAAAGCCGGGCGCAAGTCCACCCAGACTGCCCTGGATACCTAGAGTGCGCGCTGGCCCTGCCGTGGTTCACGGCCTGTGAGCGACTCCACACGGGCGAGTCAAAGCCCTCGCCAGTGGCAACCGCGAGTATCCTTGTGGCCTCTTGTTGCACCTGAACGTTGGCTTGAAGGGATTGCTTCGGACCGGCCTCAGAGATAAGCTGGGCGCATGAGTACAGTTCAACAACTCGAACTCGGAGTGCGCCAACTTTCGTCGGAGGAATTGGTTACGTTCCGCGCTTGGTTTGCAGAGTTCGACGCGGACGAGTGGGACCGGCAAATTGAGGCCGATGTCTCGGTCGGACGGTTGGATTGGTTGGTCGACGAAGCGCAGCAAGATTTGCGCGAGGGGCGTTGTACCAACCGATGAACCACCGGGCTTCGCCACGCTTCTGGTCCTGCTATCACCGGCTGCCGGAAGAGGTCCAGCGTCTGGCTGACCGCAATTATCAAACGCTTCGCAGTGCCCCGCACCAGCCTTCCCTCCACTTCAAAAAGGTCGGCGTCTTGTGGTCGGCGCGGGTCGGACTGCACTATCGAGCCGTAGCTGTCGAGGACGGCTCCGAGATGATCTGGGTCTGGATCGGCACACATGCCGAGTATGACCAGATCGTCAAAAGTAGCGGAGCCTAACCCAACGCATGGTGAACCGGCCTGGCAGGATGGCCTAGCCGTCAGTCCGTCCGTTTGTTAAACAAAAACTCACACGCCTCCAGCCTCGCACCTTGGGCATCCGCGACCGCGAAATCAGTCGGTCCCCACAGCGACACTCCCGCGTACTCCCCGGTCTTGGACAGCAGATACAGCTTCAGCCCAAAGTTCGGGCGGCCATCCGTCCCCAGCAAGTGCGGCTCGCGCGTGTGGGCCACCACCCGGCGGAGGAGTTCCAGACCCGCCTCGCGCGGGGTCGCTCCCTGTTGCATGAGTTCGACAGCTGTGGCGGAACTGGCGTGTAGGAGGTTGGCCTCGCCGCGACCGGTGCTGCCGCAGGAGCCGACGGCGTTGTCGCAGTACAGCCCCGCTCCGATGACCGCCGAGTCCCCGACTCGTCCGGCGATTTTGAAGGCCAGCCCGCTGGTGGTCGTGGTGCAGGAGATGTCCCCCGCCCGGTTGATGGCCGCGCAATGGATGGTCCCGCTGGGGCGTTCGAGGGCCTCCGACCGCTGGTAGACGAGAGCATCGGTCCCCGGCACATCGTCGGCTTCGAGCCGGAAGAACTCGCGGACCTCCGGGTCGACCTCATCGAGCGTCGGGGCGATCCAGTCATCCCGCTGCGACCGGGTTCGTTTCCAGTACATCCAAATCTTGCGGGTTTTTTCAGTGAGCAGGTTCTCCTCGACGAACCCGTTGTAGAATGCGAACCGCCGTGCTCCCTCCCCGACCAGGAGTACGTGATCGGTCATCTGCATCACCAGCTGGGCCACGCGGGCCGGATGGCGAAACCCCTGCAAGGCCGCCACCGCCCCCGCTCGATGAGTCGGCCCGTGCATGACCGCGGCGTCGAGTTCGACGACCCCGTCCTCATTGGGCAGCCCGCCATACCCGACGGTCAGATCGCTCGGATCGTCCTCGACGAGCGACACCCCGGCGATGACGGCCTCCAGCGGGTCCGCCCCGGCCTCCAGTTCGGCATAGGCTTTCGCCACGGCTGCGAGGCCATTAGCGGAGGAGATGACGCGCGGGGGGTGAGGCTGGGACATGGGGAGGGGAGACCTGACAGGGCCGGTGACTCGTTCGCACTCGGATGATATCAGGTCCGGCAGCCGCTCCCACCTGCGGGAGTCATGCGCAGAAATGTTGGCATTCGGATAGACTCTTAGAGTTCTGCTGAGTCGCGATTTCGAGTCCCTCCGCAGTGCCTGAACCCCGTGCGAAGTGGTCCTACCGGAGCCTGCCCCCATGTCGACCCATCCTGAACACGATCCCGATCGCGAAGACGCTCCCGAGCCGATTCACGGGCAGGTGCGGCACTCCAACGTCAGTGCCCGCATCAGCGACGAGGTCTCCGTCGGCGTGTTCAGCAACGGAGTGATGATCCTCTCCGGCATGCACGAGTCGGTGCTGGACTTCGCTATGCGGATGGGCGAGACGCAGCGGATCGTGACGCGCGTGATCCTGCCGAATCCCGTGGCCCGGCAGTTCGGGACCGTGCTGCAGGAGAACATGCGGCACTACGAGACGAACTTCGGAGCCATGCCCGCCATGCCCCGCGTCCGCAACCCCGAGGCCATGTCCGCCACCCCGGAGCCCTCGCGACCAGAGTCCCAGTCGTACGATCAGGGAGGCATTGTCGGCTCCCACATCTCACAGGAGTCGGTCAAGGCCCCACCCGCAGCTCCCTCAATCGACGACATCTACGACGAACTCAAGATCCCCGAATCGGTGTCGACGGGGCGCTATGCCAATGCGGTGATGGTTCGGCACTCCGGGACCGAGTTCTGCTTCGACTTCATCGCCAACTTCTACCCGCGTTCGGTCGTCACCTCGCGGGTGTATATGGCCGCCCCCCATGTCCCGCCGGTGTTGTCGTCGCTGCTGCGCTCGATGCAGCCGCCCCAGTCCGGACCGGGAGGCGTGTCCGTCGGGCCGTCGAATAATTGAGACCCAGCAACGTGAGATTTGGAGCTTCGCCCTCCCCGCTGAAGCATGACCCACCACGCAGCCTGAAATGAGCCGTAGCTGCCCCTCGCCAGAGGGCGGGCGCGTGTTCCCAATCGCCCACGTTCTGGCGAACGTGGCTACACCGCGATCAGCACACAGACGGGTCTGGTTCATGACGCAGCAGTCGACTCCACCGGCGACACCCACTCCAAAGGACGGATGGCTCGCGTGGCTGGCGGTCATCGGAGTGGCGGTCGCGTTGACGGTCTTGTTCTGGGGGCCGCTGTGGCAGGGGGGCACCCTGATCGGCGGGGACACGTTTTCGTATTACTATCCGCAGAAGACGTTCCTGGCTGACGCACTGAAGCGCGGGGAATTCCCCTTGTGGAACCCGCTGGTCGGGGCGGGGTATCCGCTCGTGGCCGAGAGCCAGACCGGGGTGCTGTATCCTCCGACGTTGTTGCTCTATCGGTTCTTGGAGGTGAGCGTCGCGTACACCGCGAACCAGTTGTTGCACTATGTGATCGCGTTCATCGGGATGTGGGCTGTGGGGCGGCGGTACGGCTTGTCGTGGGGGAGTGCGGTCCTGGCCGCGCTGATTTATGTGTATGGCTGGTTCGCGCCGCGCATCTGCCTGGAGTGGGCGATCATTGGCGGGGCGTACTTGCCGTGGTGTGTGTGGCTGGTGGAAGGATGGCTTGTTTCGGGGAGCCGCCGGTCGCTCCTGTGGCTGGCTCCGGTGTTTGGGCTGTTCTTGTTGGCGGGGCATTTTCATCTGGCGTTTATGACGACGCTGGCGCTGTCGGTCTATGTTCTATTGCGATTGGTATGGAGCGACGACATCTTGAATGTCGCCTTTTTCTCCGAAAAAGGACGCTCTTTTTCGGAGAAAAAGGCGACTCTGGCCTGGTTCGGCGGCGTCCTGCTGGCCGGGTATCTCCTCGCAGCTGTCCAACTCGCCCCCACGCTGGAACTGATGACTCGCAGCCAGCGGCAGGCGTTCAACCAAGGCAATGATCCTGGTTACGGCCACATCCCGCCGTGGTATCTGACGCAGGTGTTCTCGTCATGGATTTGGTACGGGCCGGATTTGAATCCCGATCTGGCCCTGTTTCAAGGCGGACCGCTCGCGTATCCGTGCAATACGAACAAGGTCGAAGCTCACCTGTACTTCGGCATGGTGCCGCTGCTGATGGTCGTGTACGCCATCGGTCACGGTCTGTGGCAGCGCCAGTGGCCGTTCAGTCGATCACTCACCGTGTGGCTGGTGATCGGCCTGTTGGGCCTGCTGCTGGCCACGGGTTGGCCGTTTGTGGTGCTGAAGCATGTCCCCGGCTTCGGGTACTTTCGCGGGGCCGGTCGGTATGGGATTCTGATGGCATTTGCGGTCTCGCTCCTCGCGGGTGCGACGTTCGATGAGTGGCTGCCAGCGATCCGTGAGGGAGTGCGTCCGAGTACCGCTCGCACCGGCCTGCGGGGGTGCGGCTGGCTGCTGGTGATCGGCCTGACGACTTGGGATTTGCACACGGTCAGCCGCTGGGTGACGTACGCTGATCTGCTGGAGACCTCGTTTGTCCCGCTGCGAGAGACCAGCGAGATTCGGACAGTGTTGGCCCGCTCGGGTCGCCCGGTGCGGCTCTGGGCCCGCGGTTCGAATGCGGCCACGCTGCTGGGCGTCTCGGCGTTTCCGGTCTATCTCGGACTGGGCCCTCGCGAGTATTTCGAACCTCCACTGGCCAGCGATTACCGCGAAGACGATGACCTCCCTAACCCCGCAGCTGTGGCGAGGCAACTCACGTGGTTGCGACGTAACGGCGTGACGCATGTGCTGTCGTTCGTGCCGCTGAACGAGACGGAGTGGTCGGCACGTCTGGTCTATCGCGGCCTGGATCAGATGCTGACCCGCGTGTGGGGACGCTGGACCGAGCCGCTGTTTGTGTATGAACTGATCGATGCACCCGGTCGGGTGGTGGATGGTCAGGGCCAGCCCCTGGCGGTCCGTGCGTTCCAGCAATCCGCCAATCGATTGACTCTGACCGTGTCGCCGTCCACCGTCACCACGGTGATCGTGAGGGAGTTGGCCTATCCGGGGTGGGAGGTGCGAGTCGACGGGGACTTGGCCGAGTCGCTGGTCGTCGACTCGATGTACCGAGGGGTCGAGGTTTCGCCCGGACGGCGCCGGATCGAGTGGACGTACCGACCCCGGTCGTTGTGGCTGGGACTCGCGGTCAGTGGAGTGGCCGTGCTGGCGTGGATGGTGGTCTTCTGGAGTCAACCGAGCGTTCACGGACAGGGAGGATTGCCTGACGGCGAGGGTCTTTGTCCCGGTCGGGACACCCGATCATCGCCCACCGATTGATCGGTAGGTCATCCGCCCACAAACTCCACCAGCCCCGTCAGGGGCGACAGAAGCCAGTGCCTCGGGAGCGACAGCTACGTTCTGTTTCTGCCGTCCCTGACGGGACTCGCTGGTCGAGCGAAATCGTCGACCCACCGTTAAAACGGTGGGCTATTTTCAACCGTCCCTGACGGGACGAAGAGTCTCTGCCTGAGAATCACCGTTTCTTGAAATCGTATGAACCACCGACTGCACGTCGGGGCCGTCACCGCACCTCCATGACACCGACCCGCTCGGCCAGAGCGCGAACCCGCGACGGACTTAACCGCGCGGGCAGCAGTTGAGCGGCGTTGTCACCCGCCGCCGCGATGCCGAACCGTACTGCCGTGGGGAGGTCGTGCCCCTCAGCCAGCGACACTGCTAGCCCAGCCGTGAGGCAATCGCCACAGCCGATGGCGTTGACGACTTCAATCACGGGCGGTTTGAAGCACCAGAGTTCGGTCGGGGAACTGAGCCAGACTTCGTGAGATCCCTGCGTGACCAGTACCCACTCGGCCCCGAGGTGATTGACCTCGCGCATGGCTGCGATCAGTGCGTCCCGGTCGGTCAGATCGCGACCGACCGTCAATGCGAGTTCCTCTCGATTCGGCTTCACGAGGAATGGGCGATGGCTCAGGCACTCCAGCATCTCGGGGCCGCGAGCGTCGAGGATCACGCGCGTGGTCGAGGGGAGTTGTTCGAGCATCTCGCGGTACAGCGCGCGAGTCGAGGGGCGTCCCGCGATCGGGGGGAGGGAGCCGCTGAGGATCACCCACGGAGCCGCTTTCGCTTCCACTTGGAGCGCAGACAAAAACGCCTCGCAGGAGCGGGCCTCGATCATCGCCGCGTTCTCGACGAGTTCGGTGATCTCGCCGCTGGAGCGTTCGATGATCGTGGTGCAGGTCCGCGTCGTGGCCGAGTCGTTGATCCACCGCGATGAGACTCCCAGCGTGGCCAGTTCTTCCTCAATCAAGGTTCCCGAGCGACCTCCGAGGACCGACAGCGTCCGCGATTCGGCCCCCAGTGAGGCCAACGCGATCCCGACGTTGATGACCTTGCCCGAGGCACACGCACACGTTTCGACAGCACGATTCACCTCACCCCGCGTGAAGCGATCGAAGACCAGGATCTGTTGCCACGCGGGCGATAGTCCAGCTGCCAGGATCACCACAGAGCCTCCAGGATGTCTCGCAGTTCCTCGTCGCTGAGGGATCGCGGGTTGCCGTTCATGCTGTTCCCGCGCGAGGCCGGGACCAGCTCGGCGAGTTGCTCTCGTCGGACCCCGAGATCGCGCAGCCGCTGCGGAACGCCGAGATCGATTCCCAGTTGAGTGATGGCCTCGATCGTGAACTCAGCGGCGGCGGCGGGAGTCGCCCAGGTGCGGGTATTGAACAGCGGGGCCATCTCGGCGAGCGCGGCTTCGCAGTAGGAGCGATTGACTCGCAGCGCAGTCGGCAGCAGTGTCGCACAGGCCAGCCCGTGCGGCACGTAGCAGTACACGCCGAGGGCGGCTGCGATCCCGTGAGCCATGCCCAGACCGGCGTTGGCGAGGGTGACGCCGGAGAGGAACGCCGCGTGCGCCATCGCCTCGCGGGCCGGTCGGCAGTCGGGTTCCTCACACGCCCGCTTGAGCCACGGAAGCGCGGACCGCAGCCCCTCCCAGCACAACGCCCGCGTGATGGCGGTCGACTTCGGCGTGATGAGACTCTCGATCAACTGGGTGATGGCGTCCATTCCGGACCACGCGGTGATGTTACGAGGGCAGGTGACGGTCAGCTCGGGATCGATGAGGGCGATGGCGGGGATCATCCAGTCGGAGCGGAGGCTCTTCTTGAATTTGCCGGTCTGTGAGGAGATGACCGCGTTCTTGGTCGCCTCGCTGCCGGTGCCGGAGGTGGTCGGCATCGCGATCAGCGGGAGCGGCCGCTCGGTGATTTGCAGACCGCGACCAACCCCTTCGAGGAAGTCGCGGACGGTGTCGCTTTGCGGGTTCGTCGCGAGTGCGGACACTGCTTTGCCGAGGTCGAGTGCGGCCCCGCCTCCGATGGCCAGCACGAGGTCGCCGGGCTGCCCGCCGCCGAGGTCGCGCAACCGCCCGACCAGCGCATCGACATCTTCCACCTCTGGCTCCCGCGAGATCGTCCCGAGGTCGAGTACCATCAGACCCGCCACGCGAAGTGCTGTCTCGATCGAATCGAGGACTCCCCCCGCTCGCAACGAACGCGAGCCGCAAACCACAAACACGCGACGACCGAGAGCCGCAGCCCGCGGACCGACCTCGCTGCGGCGTCCCCAGCCGAAGACGACCTGCCGAGGCATCCAGAGTTCGTACTTCATCGAGCGTTCCTCCCGGTGCGACTCCGCGCCAGACTCTCCCACGTGGCACCCGCTTCGTGCCCCTCCGCAGACCACTTGTACTTCGAAGAGGCTGTTCATTACAGCCCTGAGTGGCGTT
This sequence comes from Planctomycetota bacterium, assembly GCA_043734065.1. Classification (GTDB taxonomy): domain Bacteria; phylum Planctomycetota; class Planctomycetia; order Planctomycetales; family Planctomycetaceae; genus TH-plancto1. Next base: position 5,448 of record JAYTFV010000103.1, on the reverse strand, counting down.
TCCCTCCTCGAGTGTGTGCTTCACAAAAGTCGACACCGGTTGAATTACCAGTCCGCTCACCCGATACTTCACCCGTTTGTGATGCGTCTCTCCATGCCACTCCAGGAATCCCGTCCATGAAGACCAGTTGGCTTTCCCTTGCAGTTCTCTTCGGCCTGACCCTCCCCCTGTTCGCAGCTGACCCGGTGAAGCCGGTGCGGATGGGGTGCGGGTTGATGACGTTTGATACGGTGCCGGGCTGGGGGCTGGATGAGAACGGCAAGTCGCAGATCGGGCCGACGCACGGGGCGGTCGTGATCGACAAGGCGGGGAACATCTACACCAGTGCCGACATGGGGGTGTTCGCCTTCACCCCCGAGGGGAAGGTGATTCGCCGATTCCTGACCGAGCATCATACGAAGCTGCACGACATGGAGATCCGCTCCGAAGAGGGCGGCGAGTTCATCTACGCGGCCCGCAATGCCAATGCCGAGGGGATCAAGTTCAACGCCGAGACGGGCGATGTGGTGCTGAGGCTCCCGTTCCCGAAGGAGTCGGGTCTGGAAGGGAAGCCGTTCAACCCGACGGCGATCACCGTGGCGGCCAATGGCGACATCTTCCTGTCGGATGGCTATGCGAGCAACGTGATCTTCAAGTTCGACAAGACCGGCACGTACCTCAAGCACTTCGGGACCAAGGGGAACGGACTCAAGGAGTTCAACACCGCTCACGGCATGACGCTCGACACCCGCTACGAGCCGAACCGCCTGCTGGTTTGCGACCGCAACCATTCGCCCAAGGGCCGTCTGCTTCACTACGACCTCGACGGCAACTACCTCGAAGAGGTCATCTCCGGCCTGGGGATGCCGACCTCCGCTGCGGTGCAGGGGGACTATGTCTCGGTGCCGGACCTGCACGGGCGATTGGTGATTCTCAATAAGAACAACGTCATCATGTCGGTCCTGGGCCACAACCCCGACCCGGCCAAGGGAGGTTCATTCAACATCCCCCAAGACCAGTGGATCGAAGGCATCTTCAGCGGCACCCACGGGTCGTACTGGGACAAGGACGGCAACCTCTACGTCCAGGACTGGAACGTCTCGGGCCGGATCATGAAGCTGGTGCGGGTGAAGTAACGGACAGTTGTCGCAGGACGGGGCCCCTTTGGCCCGTCCTTCTCTGTCTGATGGACGTGTCAGTCGAGAATGGGTCCACGGGTTAGCCTCTCAGGGCCGCTCCGAGGCCGGTTTCGCAGGCTTTCAGCACGCTTGCCTGCACCGCGTCGATCTCTTCGCTGGTCAGCGTGCGATCGGCAGCTCGTAGGGACATCGAGAAGACGTATGACTTCTTGCCGGTCGGTATGTGCTTGCCTCGGTATTGGTCGACGAATCGGACTTGTTCGAGGTGCGGGCCGGCGGAGCTTCGGACGGTCGCTTCGAGCGTGGCCCACGTGACCGACTCGTCGAGGACGAGGTTCAGGTCGCGAGTCACAACCGGGTTGTCGGGCAGCGGTTGAGCTTGGGCGACGAGCACCGCGTGGTCGATCAGCGGTTGCAGGTCGAACTCCGCAATCGTGGCGGGTTCGCGGAGCTTCAGGTCGCGGACATGAGAGGCGCTGCGGTCGATCTCGCCAAGGACGCCCCACAGCTTCCCGCCGAGCAACACAACAGCGCCGCGACCGGGCGTGAACTGGCTGATGGCACTCGGCTGAGCGGTGATCGTCAGGGCCGGGTTGATCGCGCGGGCGATGGCTTCGAGGACGCCCTTGACCTCGAAGAACGACCGACCGGTGATCAGCCCGACTCGCAGCGGCTGGGTCTCGGGCTTCGACGGATCGGTGCCGAGGAACACGCGAGCGATCTCATAGAGATCCGCGGTCAGGTTCCCCTGCCGCTCGTTCTCTCGACGGGCGGCAAGCAGACTCGGGATGATCGTCGCGCGGGCGCGGTTGCCGAACTCGCCCGCCGTTTGTGTGAGGACCAAGTCCGGCAGGCTCGCGTCGCGCACAAACGTCTTGGCCAGTTCCTCAGTGACGAACGAGAACGTCAGGGCCTCATTGAACCCGGCAGCGGTGAGGACATGCTCGATCCGTTCGCGGACTCGTTCGGCGGTGGAGCGGCTGCCGGAGACGACGGGGATCGGGCGGTCTTCGGGGATGTTGTCGTAGCCGTGGATGCGGATGATCTCTTCGATGAGGTCGATCTCGCGGGTCAGGTCGCGCCGCCATGATGGGGGGCGGAACTTGGCCGACTCGCCCGTGACCTTGCCCATCACCGGCAGGCCCAGGCTCGTCAGAATCCGCACGCACTCGTCGACCGGAATCTTGATCCCGAGGACCGCTTCCACGCGGGCGAACCGCAGCGTGATCGGCTCGGGATTCCAGTCGGGAACGTCTCCCTCGACGATCGGTTCGTCGAGGAGTTCGCCTCCGGCCAGTTGCTGAATCAACTCACAGCAGCGTCGGCTGGCCCAGTCGAGTTGCTGGATGTCGACCTGTCGCTCGAACCGGTACGACGATGGGCTGTGCAGCTTGAGCGAACGAGCTGCGTTGCGGACGGAGAGCGGCGTGAAGTTGGCGGTTTCGATCAGGACGTTGACGGTCCCGGCAGTGATCTCGGTCCCCGCGCCGCCCATCACTCCCGCGATGGCGACCGGCTTGTCGGCATCGGCGATGACGCACATCTCGGGGGTCAGGGCGTACTCGATGTGGTTGATCGCGGCCACCTTCTCGCCGGTCTTGGCCTTTCGCACGACGATGCGTTGGCCGCTCAGCTTGTCGAAGTCAAAGGCGTGCAACGGCTGGCCGCACTCCAGCATCACGTAATTGGTGATGTCGACGATGTTGTTGATCGGCTTGTAGCCGGGGAAGACGGTCTGGAGTCGCTCGACCATCCAGGCGGGGGACGGGCCGACCTTCACGCCGCGCAGAACGCGGGCCATGTACTGCGGGCACATCTCGGGGCACTGTAACTCGACCGAGGTGACGCTCTCGGTGAGGTCCGCGATCGGCTCGACCATCGCCCCCGGTCGGCTGAAGGATCCGTCGAGCAGCACGCTCAACTCGCGCGCGATGCCGAGATGCCCGAGGCAATCGGCGCGATTACTCGTGATCTCCAGATCGACGGCGAAATCGCTGCCCGCCGGTTCGATCGATTCGAGGTTGCACCCCGACATCGTGAGCCGGTCGGCCCATTCCTCGACCGGGAGCTCGAGCGGGATGTAATCGAGGAGCCACTGACGACTGACAATCATGCTGAACCCGCACCCGGCAGAAGACGACCTCGCGAGCCGGAGGCTCGCGCATCCAAGTAGGATCGCAGATACGGACGAGGGGCGTCAAACGTGAGTGGAAGAGACTAACTGTTTTCGTGGGGTAAGGAATGGCGAGGTGATGACATCGGATCACGGGCTATTCCGCCATCAGTTCGGCTCGCACTTGCGACCACGAAATCGATGGGATCCCGTCATGACAGCGACGGTCGAGTTCTTCCAAGAACTCCGGGTCATCGATACTCCACACTTCAGCGCCCGGCGGAACGGAACACATCAATTCACCCGCCAGTTGCAGGCGTTCATCGTCCGGCAACTGGAGAGCTGCTTCTAACACTTGCTCACGGCTGATGTTCATGCGGACACCTTGGCAGATCGAGACAACCCTGTTTGCGCTTTCATTGTAACATCGATCGCGAACATCACGAATCGAGAATGTCCTTAATGGTTCTCGTATCAACGACAAAGCCCAGCGGTTGCAACCGCTGGGCTTTGGAGAAAGCGATTTATGCGGCACAAACCTATCGCGAGATGAACCCTCGCCGCCGCCGGGTGCTGTACTCCTCCAAGGCCGACTCGATGATCGGCAGGCTGGAGTCGCCGGACTGGAAGTGGTCGACCTCGACGGCCTTGCCTTCGAGTTGCTTGTAGTCCTGGAAGAACCGCCGCAACATGGCTAGGCGGTGGGCGGGGATCTCTTCGAAGTCGCGGATGTGGCTGTATTCCGGATCGTGGATGGCAACGGCGAGGATCTTGTGGTCCTTCTTCCCGTTGTCGATCATGGTCATCAAACCGATCGCGCGGGCGGCGACCAGCGTCAGCGGGGCCACCGCTTCCTGGCACAGCACCAGCACGTCGAGCGGGTCGTCGTCCTCGGCGTATGTCTGCGGAATGAAGCCGTAGTTCGCCGGGTAATACACCGCCGAATAGAGCATCCGGTCGAGCCGGAGCAGGCCGGTCTTCTTGTCGAGTTCGTACTTCACGCTCGATCCCATCGGGATCTCGACGATGGCTGTGAATTCACGAGGGAGATTCTCGCCGGGTGTGACATCGTGCCAAGGGTGGGTCATCGGTCGATCCGAACGGGAGGGGGGTGATGCGGCGCAAGTCTACGCCGATTCTGTCAATCCAACACGCAGTCTGTGTGAATTCCAGCGAAAGGGATAGAGGGATTATCGGAAAAACAGGTTCGCGGGTGCCAACAAAAAGGCACGCCGCAGCGTGCCTTGGGTTCAAATTCCAGCGTTCGTTTGGAAACTGGTCACGCCCGGACAGCAAGCGATCCGCAGTTCGCCTGATGACAGACTCCGGCCAGTGCGTTCGTCTCTCGCTCCCTGCGTTCTGACGAACGCAGCTACTTCGGCTCCCCGCGTTCTGGGGAACGCAGCTACGTCGGAATGACTTAGCCGCGGGCCAGTTCGTTCATCGTGGAGGCGCGGCGCTTCGCGCGGCGGCGTTCCCGGCGACGCTCTTCGCTCGGCTTTTCGAAGAATTCCCGCTTCCGAAGTTCCTTCTTGATTCCGGCGTGCTCCACCAGCTTGCGGAATCGCCGCACGGCATCCTGAACAGATTCGTTGTCTCGCAACCGCAACTTGACCACGCAACTCTCCTTTTCCAGGCACAGTGTCGTACCCCGCAGCATTCGGGGCCGAATTCGACAGGCTCACCGAAGCGCCCGACCGCACCTGGAGTCTCCAACAGGACGCCAAAACAGGAACCGGGAAGAATAGTTGTCCATCGGGCGATTCGCAAGCGAAACTCGATCCCGGATTCGCCGCTCGGCGAAGAATCCGCGGTTGAGGCCCGCTGGCCCTGGAGGCGATGTCGCTCCGCGACTCGCATTCCGCATACCAAACGACACTCATCCGCAGTTTGACAGGAGCCACGGGCCGCAAGAAACTCAAAAAACGCAAAAGGACCAACTCTTCCTTTTTGCGTTTTTTGAGTTTCTGGCGGCCATGCCTCCGATCCGCCTGTTGGGCGAGCAGCCAGTGGAAACTGACCCGCCAGACTTCGGAAGGAGTGCGGTCGCCATTGTATGCAGGTTCTCGCTCCTCAGCCCCAACGGGGCCTGACTCGATAGCCCAGGGCGACAGCCCCGGGAAATCGCATGCCAACCCTTCCCCCAAGGCCCAACGGGCCGTCACTCGACTCCGCCAGCGGGTGACGGCCCGTTGGGCCTTGAACGGTTGAGAATCC
>JAYTFV010000102.1:0-5833 GCA_043734065.1 Planctomycetota bacterium | reverse complement strand
CCACCCTTTCACCAAGTTCAAGTCGCGGGTCGGCGTCGACAACGGCGGCAGTGACCAGGGCGGCAGTTCCAGCGTGCAATTCTATGTCTTCACCCAAAGACCGCCGAAGAGCGTCCTGGAGATGGTCGGCAAGGGCGGCTCAGGCGGCGGAGGCGGTGCCGGTGCGGGCAGTCACGAACTCGCCGCAGCGGTATCGCAACTCGACGCGGGCGAGGGTCTCGAAGCCCAACTCTTTGCCGGGGAGCCATCTCTCCTCAGCCCGAGCGACATCGATGTCGACCACCTGGGCCGGGTGTGGGTCTGCGAAGTCGTGAACTATCGCGGTCACAATGGAGAGCGGAAAGAAGGGGACCGCATTCTGGTCCTCGAAGACACCAACGGCGATGGAGCCAGTGACAAGACGACCGTCTTCTACCAGGGACGCGAAGTCGACTCGGCCCAAGGCATCTGCGTCCTCGGCAACCGCGTCATCGTCTCGGTCGGCGATAAGGTCTGGAACTTCACCGACAAGGACGGCGACCTCAAAGCCGACGACAAGCAGGTCATGTTCAGCGGCATCTCGGGTACCCAGCACGACCACGGCATTCATGCCTTCGTGTTCGGGCCGGACGGCAAGCTGTACTTCAACTTCGGCAATGCGGGGAAGCAAATCCGCGACAAGGACGGGAAGCCGATTGTCGACAAGATGGGGAACGTCGTCGACGACTCCCGCAAGCCATATCAGGAAGGGATGATCTTCCGCTGCGATCTGGATGGTTCGAACCTGGAGACACTGGCCTGGAACTTCCGCAACAACTGGGAAGTGACCGTCGACTCGTTCGGCGGGCTGTGGCAGTCGGACAATGACGACGACGGCAACCGGGGCGTGCGGATCAACTATGTCGTTGAGTACGGTAACTACGGCTACAAGGACGAGAAGACCGGAGCGGGCTGGCAGTCCCCCCGCACTAACTGGGAGACCGAGATCCCGCTGCGGCACTGGCACCTCAACGATCCGGGCGTGATGCCGAACCTGCTCCAGACCGGAGCTGGGGCTCCGACCGGGATATGTCTGTATGAAGGGACCATGCTGCCGAAGGTGTTCCAAGGCCAGCCGATCCACTGCGACGCCGGGCCGAATGTCGTGCGGGCTTACCCCTCGAAGGCTGTCGGAGCAGGCTACACTGCGGAGACGGTCAACGTCCTGCACGGAGCGCGCGACAACTGGTTCCGTCCGAGCGATGTGTGTGTCGCACCGGATGGCTCGCTGATCGTCAGCGACTGGTACGACCCCGGTGTCGGCGGCCACGCGATGGGCGATGTCAACAAGGGCCGCATCTTCCGCGTCGCAGCAAAGGGAGCCAACAAGTACACGATCCCGAAGTACGATTTTGCGACCGCTGAGGGAGCCGTCGAGGCCCTCAAGAGCCCGAACCTGGAGGCCCGCTACCTCGCGTGGCAGGCTCTGCATGGGATGGGTGACAAGGCCGAAACGGCGCTGACCGCACTGTATAAGGACGCCAATCCCCGGTTCCGCGCCCGCGCGCTGTGGCTGCTCGGCAAGCAGAGTGGTCACGACAAGCAACTGGCGGTCCTCAAGGCCGCTCTGCAAGACGCCGACGCCGACATCCGTTGCACAGCCGTCCGTCTGGCCCGGCAACTGCGGGGGCCACTGACCAGCGACGAGATTCGCCAAGCCTGCAACCTGAAAGACCCGTCGCCCGCCGTGCGGCGCGAACTGCTGGTCAAGATGCGGGAAGTCGACATTGCCAAGGCCCCCGGGTTGGACAAGGCCTGGGCCACGCTCGCTCTGCAATATGACGGGCAGGACCGCTGGTATCTCGAAGCCCTCGGCCTAGCGGCCGATGGACGCTGGGATCCGCTGCTCGATGCCTGGAAGGCAGCGGGCGGGAACTCGAACTCTGCAGCCGGACGCGACATCATCTGGCGGTCGCGCGGCACTCAATCGGCTGCGGCACTGGTGAAGATCATCAGCGACCCGGCGACCACGGTGGCTCAACTGCCGCGTTACTTCCGGGCGTTCGACTTCTTGAGTGGTGAGTCGGTTCAGGCGGCCCTGGCGGAACTCGCCTTTGCCGAGCCCGCCGGAGACGCAGCCCGCAAGGCGCTGATTGACACCGAAGCGATCTCGCGCTTGGGCGGAGATGTGGCGTCGAATCCGAAGTACAAGGTCGCTCTGGATCGCGTCCTCACCACCCAGAAGGGAACGAGCAACTACGTCCGGCTGGTCGACACGATGAACCTCAAGGACAAATACCCCGACCTCCTCGAACTGGCGATCGCCCACCCCGAGCAGCAAGCCGGCGTCGAAGCCGCCACCGTACTCCTCCGCAAGGAGCAGTGGGAACTGCTCGGCAAGGCGATCAGCGGCGAGGCCTCGCGTGCTCTGGCAACGGTGACAGCCCTCGGACTGACCACCGACGGCAAGGCGGTCGGCCTGCTCATGGCTCCCGTCAAGGACGCCAAGTCCCCGATCGACATCCGCCGCGCTGCGACGAAGGCGATGGGGAACATCCGCTACGGAGCCCAGGAACTCGCCAAGCTAGCCAGCGAGAACAAGGTGCCCGCCGAGTTGAAGGATGCGGTCGCCATGACTCTACACGGAGCCCAGTGGCCCGACATCAAGCAGCAAGCCGCCAAGCTCTATCCACTCCCTCCCGGCAAGGACAGCGAGCCGCTCCCCCCGCTGGCCGAACTGGCGAATCGCCAGGGCGACGTGGCCAACGGGCGGATCGTGTTCAACACGACCGGCACCTGCAACAAGTGCCACATCGTGAACGGCATCGGTCGCGAAGTCGGCCCGAACCTCTCCGAGATCGGCAAGAAGCTGTCGAAGCAAGCCATGTTCGAATCGGTCCTGTTCCCGAGTGCCGGGATCAGCCCCAACTTCGAACAGTGGACCGTGAGTACCGTCGACGGCCAGGTCTTTGCGGGTCTGCTCGTCAGTAGCACCGACGCCGAGACCCAGATCAAGGACATCAACGGGTTGGTCAAGACCTTCAAGGCTGCCGAGATTGAACAGAAGGTCAAGCAGAACGTCTCGCTGATGCCTGCCGACCTGCAAAAGGTGATGAGCGTCAAGGAACTCACCGACGTGGTCGAGTACCTGACCACGCTCAAGGAGGCGGCCGTGCCGGAGAAGGTGGCCCCTCCCGTCAAGTAAGCGGGGTTCGCGAACTCGACTCTTCAGGAACACCACAACCCCGGTCGAATCGACCGGGGTTGTTGGCTTGGGGGTATGAATCTCGCGGTCACTTTCAGGACCACCTCACGGGCTGCGGGACTAGCGGACCAGCCGGATCGGGATCTCCAGGGGGGTGACAGAACCCGCCGCGGAGACCGGATAACTCGCCATCGAAATCAAGTCCCCGCACTTGGTCACCGTGGACCCATCCTGTGTGGCGTGAACGCGTACCGAAAGAGCATGTGAAGCCGCCACCTCGGGAACCGTGAGATCAAATGGCAAGCGATCACCGGGAGACAGCGACACGTTTTTGATTTCCGTCGATGCCACGACAACGGACGGCGCGTCCGCAAACGACACATCCCGAACCTCCACACGCACACAGGCGTACTGCACTGCGGGAGCTTCGGCGGGGAGAACGATCGTGCCTCGAAGTCGACGGTCCATGTTGCCATTGTATCCTGAAGGGACGCCACCTCCAGACTGCTGTTCCCGATCTTGACACATTTTTTTTGCCCACACTCAGGCATTGTGCTCAATCAGGAGATCAGCCATCGCAGCGGTGATGGGAAGCCCCGTCAGTCGCTCGACAAAGAGCCATTGCCCAGCTGGGTTGACCTCCAGGAAGAGGTACTCGCCCGAGTCGGTCAGCTTCATATCGATGGCTCCGTATTGAAGTCCCAAGACCTCCATCAGGTTGTGAATCTGATCCACAACTCGTTTCGGAAGCTCCACAGCGGATGTGGTGGATTCGCCAATGACCATGCGCATATCGATGGGATAGCGTGTCTGTCGGGCATCGATCTGGACGGTGAAGATCCGCTGGCCCACCACAATGATTCTCAGATCAACGCCTTCCACGAACTCCTGAAAGATCAGCGGGGCGTACTTCACGCCCTCCACGCGATGGAGATCATCGGGAGTCACTAGACGCGTCTCACGCCACGACTCCAGCATCGCGACAAATGCCTTGCACACGACCTGCCGGGGTGGTAATCCTTCGATGAACGTGCGGGCTCGATCGGGATCATTGGTCACCAGCGTCTCGGGGATCGCCATTCCCAGCCGTCGTGCCACGGTTAACTGGTAGGGCTTGCGATGGGCGATTTCGTCGGCCTTTCGCGGGTTGATCCAGACGCATGGTAGCGAATCGAGGACGCCGTTGACGGCCTGCGAAGTCTCGCTCAGTGCGAATGCCTGCCAGCGGGGATCGGTCAATTCGCAGGACAGTACGTGGGGACGAATCCGCCTCCACCACCCCACCTTGGCGTCTGCGAGATCGAAAGTACCGGCAGCTGAACAGTATTGGAAACCGGACGGACCGGAAGGCGACCACTCCGCCGACAGTCGCGCCTGCGCCGGGAGCGAAGCCAGATCGACCAGCACAAAACGCTGGTGACGCTCCGACAAACGGCGCAGGACCGCGACGGTATGGTCCTCATCGGGATAGGAGATGACGAGGATCACTCAGGTCGCTCCCCCGCCCCCGGAGAGCTGCTGGGCGATCGTCTGGATCGCTGCCATCAGTTGAGCCGTCTGCTGCTGCATCGCCACGGCAGCCGCCTGCAGGGCTTGCAATTGAGAGGCGACCAGCAAGTTCGGGTCACCAGCGCCTCCAAACTGGCTGGGGGTTCCCATGATGAAGGGGACTCCGCCGCCTTGGCCGAGGCCTGGAAAGCCGATGTGCTCTACCAGGGTTCCGCCGGGACCGGAACCGGGATCGCGGGCCACCTCCTTGATGGTGGGATCGAAGATGGGATCCTTGGCCAACTCCTTGTGTGTGGGATCGAAGATGGGATCCTTGGCCAACTCCTTATGCGTCGGGACGGGATCGAAGATGGGATCCTTGGCCAACTCCTTATGCGTGGGGGGATGCTGCAGCGGGTACATCTGATGCACCCCATTGATGTCACCTTGGGACAGGGCCGTCCGCTGTCCGACAATCACACCGCTGGGAATCGGCTGCAGCGTGACAATCGTGGGCTGTCCGTTGCTGCTGAAGGCGGTCGTCGGGTAGTGCATGATCGAGCCATAGTCATACGGCCCGAGGTCGTCCGCATCCGTGATATGTTGATCGAAATTATGTTCCATCCCGGACTGAATGTTGGCCCAGACGATCCGCACGAATGTATCCCGGTCTTCGCGGCTCTGCTCATGCCACAGACCGACCGTGTGGCCGGTCTCATGGATGGCATTGCCCATGGTGCAACTCGGACCCAGTGTGATGACCTGGCGTCCTCCCCGACGACCAATCTGGGAGGAGCAACCGCCCCCATTCACGTACTCCACGAAATCGGGAAACTGGGCGGCATTGGCAGCGGTGCGAAGCACGAACCGGATGCGCGTTCTCGACTCCCAGTGTGCGATCGCGCCGGTCACGCGGGCCGGGTCCGGCAGACCGGCGGCGATCTGATACGGAATCCTGGCATTGGGCCAGCGAAACGTGGCCCCGGTGATCCCCACCGATTCGAGTACTGGTCCGGGATCTCCGGACAGGCCGCTCGATTCCAGGGCAGCCCGTCCGGCATCGCCGCCCGCCTGCAATGCTGCTTCGACCTCTTCGACCGTTCCGAGGATGATGTCGCCCTCGAAGATCGCCATTCCGTCCACGTTGGCATACTGCACGGGCCGGCGTCCGACTTTCTCTCC
>JAYTFV010000101.1:0-4690 GCA_043734065.1 Planctomycetota bacterium | reverse complement strand
TCGCCGGGGCGACCCTCGCTGTAGAGAACCACTCCCCGCGCAGCCTCCGAGCTTGCAGCCACATGGAAAAGCGGGTGATCTGCTCCTCTTTGCGTCCTGGCACCTTTGCGACTTTGCGTTAAATACTTCCGTCCACCGGGAACAGAGACGATTCAGAATTTAACGCAAAGACGCCAAAGCGCCAGGACGCAAAGGTGCATCGCTGGCCTCTCGGACCGACCTGCCCCCTCAAATCTGTGAATCGCGCACACATTCTGGGGGTGAGTCGTACGAATCGCTTTGAGGCGAGCGGCCAGTGGAAACATACCCGCCAGACTTCCGAAGTCTCCGAAGACTTCGGAAGTCTCTTGGGACGCGAAGTCTGGCCGCTCGCCTCGACACAGCGATTTCGGAGAAATCGCCGACAATCCAGACGCACAGTCCAATTCCACCCCTGCGGCTTTCCAACTCCCGGCAGACCCGTAAACTAACCAGGAGAGTGGGTGCCGTCCGTTCTGACCTTTCGGGAAGTTCCATGACCCGACGACGTGTCCCCTCTCACCGGATCGACCCGCCATGTCACACCGCTTGCAGATCCCGTTGATCCAGTTGCAGTCCGCCATCGATCAGCGGGTCAATCTGGAAACCGAATATGCCGAGCGATTCCTGCGCGGGCCGAGCGAGACCGAGAAGTCTCTCGCAGCCGCCCTCAAGCAGGTCAACGATCAGTACCAGACCTGGCTCGACTCGGTCACCGAGCAAGAACAACTCGCCGCCACGCAGATCCACCAATCGATTGACGACCAGTTGATCGACCTGCAAGGCCAGCACCAATCCGAATCCGGCGTGATCGAGCAAGCCCGTACCGCCGAACGAGACGAAGTCGAAACCAAGTTTCAAGACAGCTCCTGGGTCGCCAACTCGCTGCTGGACGACACCGCTGATGACAGCCCGCGCCGCCAGTTCGAGAAGACCCAGTTCTCGATCCAGAAGTCGCGAGAGGAACTGACCACGATGGTCACCAGCCTTCAGGCCGACAGCCAGAAGTTCGCCGAATCGCGCGGCTGGAACCGCGAGCCGCACTTCGAGCCGACACAGGCACCCCGGCAACTCGATAAGTTGGCGGAGACTCTGCAAGCGGTGCATCAGCGCGGCCGGGACGAGTTGCGATTCGCGCGGGGTTTGCTTCTGCCGAAACTGTTTGTGGGGTTTCGGTCACTGGGGCTGTTTGTGGTGCTGGTGGCGATCGTGGGTGGGGTGTTCTTCCTGTTCATGCCGACCCAGCCCTTGGGTCAACCAGCGGGGCGAGACACGCCGACCTGGTTCGGGATTTCCGCGGGGTTTGGGGCCGGGGTTTCGCTGCTACTGACCGGCATCCTGTACGTGCTGGCCAGTTCGAAGATGGCGGATGCCTTCTCACAACTGCAATCCTCGGTCGCGGAACTGGAGTGGTTCTTCGGACGCTGGACGCTCCTCGCCGACAAGGAATTAGTCGAGGCCGAGAAGGAATTCGAGAAGAAACAGGAGCAATACAACCGCCAGCGCGAGCAGGCTCTGGCCCGCTATCAAAAGGCCCATCAGGAACGTCTGGTCGAAATCGAAACGCAGCGGTCCGCCGAGGCAGCGCAGGCCAAGCAGCGCTATGCCAATCAGAAAATGTACCTCGAAGCCAGCCGCAAGACTCAACTCGCCGCGCTCGAGGCGCATGTGCAGCAGCAGCGATCCGATGGCGAACAGCAATTTCTCTCGGTCCGAGGTCAGGCCCAGAGCCAACTCGATCAGTCCCGGTCCGATCAGCGCCGCCAGCAGGCGACCGCCTGGGCTGGACTCAAGACCAAGTGGGAACAAGCGCTTCAGCAGTTCTCGCAACTGGTCAACACCCTGCAACAGGGGGCCAGCACCGCGTCTCCGCCGTGGGACCGCCTCGAGGCCAGCGACTGGCGACCCGCCCAGCAAGTCCCCACGGGCTATACGATCGGCCAGCACCGCGTGAACCTCGACCAGTGGCCGGGCGCGGTGTCGAGCGACATGCGGCTGGCCCCGCGCACGACGGAATTGCTGATCCCCGCCACGGTCGAATTCCCCGCATTGGCGTCGCTGCTATTGCAATGGAACGGGCCGCAGGGCAGGGCGGCCTCGGTGCCGGCCCTGCAAGTCGCGATGTTACGGCTGCTCACGCAAATCCCGCCCGGCAAGATTCGCTTCACGCTGATCGACCCCGTCGGGCTCGGTGAGAGCTTCGGCGGGTTCATGCACCTCGCCGATGTCGATGAACTGCTCGTGACCAGCCGCATCTGGACCGAGGCCTCGCAGATCGAAGCCCGCCTGGCCGACCTCACGGAACATATGGAGAACGTCTTACAGACTTATTTAAGAAACGAGTTCGCGACAATCGAAGATTATAATCACCACGCGGGCGAAGTCGCCGAGCCGTACCGGTTCCTGGTCATTAGTGACTATCCCGCCAAGTTTAGCGAGATCGCCGCCAGCCGCCTGTTGAGTATTATCACCAGCGGACCACGCTGCGGAGTTTATACGCTCATGTCGGTTGATATGGCCCGCGACCTGCCCCTGCAGTTACCGCTGGAAACGGCCGCCGCTGCGATGTCGACGTATCACTGGACGCACGAAGGGTTCCGCATCGTCGCCGGACTCTCCGAGTCCGGTGGAGCGATGTCCTCCGCCAGATCGATGGAAGTTGTCTCCGCTGGTCACGCTCTCTCGCCGGACTCGGAGAGTCCGGCGACTCTGTCCCCCTTGTCCCACTGGCCCGTCGAACTGACGCCGCCACCTGAGCCGGAGCAGTTCACACGCATCGTCAAACAGATGGCCGAAGCCTCCCGCGATGCCCGCCGGGTCGAAGTCGCCTTCGACCGCATCGCTCCCAAACCCGAAGCTGTCTGGTCCAAGGACAGCCGCGCCGAGATCGACATCCCGCTCGGACGCGCGGGGGCCACGAAGCTGCAGCATCTGAAGCTCGGCAAGGGGACCAGCCAGCATATGCTTGTCGCGGGCAAGACCGGCTCGGGAAAGTCGACATTCTTACATACTTTAATTGTGAACGTCGCCCTCTATTATAGCCCGCAAGAAGTGAATTTCTATTTAATCGACTTTAAGAAGGGTGTCGAGTTTAAGGATTACGCCTCATTGCAACTGCCGCATTGCCGGGTCGTGGCCATCGAGAGTGATCGCGAGTTCGGCGTCAGCGCGCTGCAGAATCTCGACGCCGTCCTGCAAGAACGCGGCGAGCTGTTTCGCAAAAACGGGGTGCAGGATATCCGCGGCTACCGCGATGCGAACCCGACCGTTCCACTGCCCCGCATCCTGCTCGTCATCGACGAGTTCCAGGAGTTCTTCGTCGAGGACGACAAGCTCGCCCAGACCGCCTCGCTGATGTTCGACCGGCTGGTCCGGCAGGGTCGAGCCTTCGGCATCCATGTGATACTCGGGTCACAGACGCTCGGCGGGGCGTACTCCCTCGCGCGCAGCACCCTCGGCCAGGTCGCCATCCGCGTCGCTCTCCAGTGCAGCGAAGCCGATGCCCACCTGATCCTCAGCGAAGAAAACACAGCTGCGAGATTGCTGACTCGCCCCGGCGAGGCGATCTACAACGACGCCAACGGACTGATCGAAGGCAACCACCCGTTCCAGGTCGCATGGCTCCCCGATGGTCAGCGCGAGGAACTCATCCGCCGCATGGCTGAACAGTCTCGCAAGGCGATGTTCAAGCTCGACCCGATGATCGTTTTCGAGGGGAATATTCCATCGGACCCGGCGCGCAACTCCGCGCTGCACCGCCTCATTGAAGGCGGCGACGACACCTCGTCCAAGCGGATCACGCCCCGCATCTGGCTCGGTGATGCCGTCGAAATCAAGCAGCCGACCGAACTCGCCTTCCCCCGCCAATCGGGCAGCCACCTGCTGCTGATCGGCCAGGACACCGAAGCCGCCCTCGGCCTGATGGGCACAGCCATTGTCTCCCTAGCCGCTCAAGAGGGCCTAGGGCCTAGGGCTGAGGGCCTAGGGCCAGCAGCCAACTCTGTCGATCAACCATCAACCATCAACCATCAACCTTCCTCCCTCCTCATCTTTGACGGCAGCCCCGTCGACTCCCCGGACGCCGACCTCTGGCGGCAGATCTCGAAGGCGGTCCCCGGCGTCCGTATTGTGTCACCGCGACAGAGCCTGGAAGTTCTGCAAGAGTTGACGGAAGAACTCCAGGCCCGCGACGCCGCGCGCGATGCGTCCCGCCCGCCGGTCTTCCTCTTCGTCAGCCAGATCAGCCGCTTCCGCGACCTTCGCAAACCCGACGACGACTACAGCTTCGGCAGCAGCGGCAACGAAGCGGCTCCGTCGGGGGGCAAACTATTTGCGGACCTGATCGCCAATGGTCCCGAGAACGGCATCCACACGATTATCTGGTGTGACTCGTATAACAATCTGGAGCGCTGGGTCAGCCGCCAATCGCTGCGCGAGATGGAACGCCGCGTCCTGTTCCAGATGAACGCCACCGATTCGAGTAATCTCATCGACTCGCCGATTGCGAGTCGACTGGGCACGCACCGCGCCCTGCTCCACTTCCAGGAGAGCGGGGCCATCGAGAAGTTCCGCCCCTACGGACTCCCCAAACAGTCCTGGCTCGACTGGACCGCCGGCTGCCTGCAAAAACGAGAGCCCCTGGACGAGGCCACAGACCTCGACAGCTTCATGG
>JAYTFV010000100.1:0-7108 GCA_043734065.1 Planctomycetota bacterium | reverse complement strand
GCCTGGACTCCCACTCTCCAATCCAGCGTTGAGGGGGCACTCCTCACATGTCGGACCAGGAGTCATCCGTGTTAATTCAAGGGAAACGTCCGCGCGTCCTGAGCTGGTATCACGCCGGGCCGATGTTGTTCGGGGACTGGGGCACCAGTCGGTTGTATGTGCTGGGGCTGGCCTTTGCCTTTACCGGACATGCCTCGGTCTGGTTCATGGGGGCCATGTGTCTGTTGCTGATCGCGGTCGCTTGGGCTTATGAGTTGATCTGCGAGAACTTCCCGGATGGGGGGGGAGTCTACTCCGCCGCTCGACAGCGTTCCGAAAGTCTGGCGGTGATTGGCGGACTCTTGCTGTGTGCGGACTACGTGGTCACGGCGGCTTTGTCAGCCCTGGATGCGTTTCATTACGTGCATGTCAGCCACCCGTCGTGGTGGGCAGCGGGGGCGATCTTGCTGGTGGGGGTGATCAACTATTTTGGCCCCTCCAGGGCGGGCACCCTGGCGCTGGTTGCCGCCTTGGCCACCATCGCGTTCTCATTGATCATTGCCATCGGTTCGAGTTCCGAGATTGGCCAGACTGTCATCACAGAACCCACGGGGAACCCCACCCACTGGTGGTCCCAGTTCGTGGGGATCATCCTCGCCATCTCCGGGGTCGAAGCGGTCGCCAACATGACCGGCATCATGAAAGAACCGGTGGCCCGCACAGCCCGGTTGTCGATCTGGCCGGTCTTGATTGAGATCGTCGTGCTGAACATGGTCCTCACGATTGCCATGCAGGCGATTCCCCTCTCGGTCCTGGGAGACGGCGATCCCGCGAACGCCTACACCGCTCACCGTGACGACATGCTCAAGGTCATGGCCTCGCACTTCATCGGACCCAAGTTCGCAGCGGTGGCGGGTCTGGTGTTCGCTGCGTTGCTGTTGTCGGCAGTCAATACCGCAGTGACGGACCTAGTGAGCATTCAGTTCATGATGGCCCGCGACAAGGAGTTGCCCGGCTTTTTTGGAGGGCTGAACCACTGGGGCATGCCGGTGTTGCCTCTGGTGGTGGGGACACTGATCCCGTTCGCCACAGTTCTGCTGGCCCCGGATGTGGGGATTCTGGCGGAGTTGTATGCGATTGGTGTCGTGGGCGCGATTGCGATCAATCTGGGCGTCTGCGGGACCAATCAACACCTGAAGATCACACCCTGGCAACGCCGGGCGATGCTGGTCCTCGCGATCTTCATGTCAGCCGTGTGGGTCACGATTGCCTGGGAAAAGCCGCGAGCGCTGATGTTTGCAGGCGGGATCATGATCGCCGGGCTGGCGGCGAGGTTCTTCGCACGGAACTATGCCAGCGTGGGGCAGTGGATGCTGGCCCCGGTCTCGTTTCCGATGCAAGTTCCGGCTGAAGAGGATCTGGCTGTACTGCCCAGAGGCATGGCGGCTGCGAGGGTGACCTCGAAGGTCTCGGAGGTTCCCACGCGTCCGCAGCCCCATTGGAAGAAGAAAATCCTCGTGGCCACGCGCGGCAATCCGCGCCTCTTGAAGTTTGCGTTTGAGCATGCGAAGTCGCAGGACGCCGAAATCCTGCTGCTGTTCATCCGCCATGTGGCCATCGAAACGGGTGGGGCTCGTGCGGAGGACTTGGCGGCCGACGCCGAGGCCCTCGCCCTGCAGGCCACCTCGAAGACAATGGCTGAGGAATACAGCGTGCCGTACCACTTCCTGTACACCACAGCCACCGATGTCGCGGAATCGCTGCTCGACATCGCCGTGACGCATGGCGTCGAGACCGTCGTGATCGGGGCGTCGCGCCGCGGCGGACTGTGGCGGGCGATGAAGGGCGATGTCATCGAAAGCCTGGGACGCCTGCTGCCCGAGTCGATCTCGCTGTTGATCTCAGCGTGAGTGACAGTCTTTCGTACATGTGTATGCGACTTGCCTAGAGCCCCGGGGTTGCAACCCCTTGGCGTTCAATCCACGTCCGCTTGACTTCGGCATGGCCATGTCGTACGCTTTCAATGCACACATTGGAGAGCAGCATGCCCCGGCCCGCCGTCAACGAAAACAGTCGAGTGGCCCTCCGGGTTCGCCCCGCGGACAAGGCTCTCATCATGCGCGCGGTGGCCCTCGCCGGAACGGATATGACCGATTTCATCCTCCGCACGACTCTCAAAGAAGCCCAGGCGGTCATCGATAAACACGAACTCGTGAAGCTCACTCCACGGGACAGCCAGCGCGTGCTGGAACTTCTGGAGCATCCACCTGCACCGAATGCCAAGCTGCGCCAGGCGGCGCGGGCCTTGCCGGAGCGGTCATGAGGCTGCCGGACTGGCGGGAGGAGCCGATCAGCAAGCGGCATGACCGGGCGTCGTTCGATTGCGGCGAGCCAGCGCTCAATGAATTTCTGTATCAACATGCCCGCCAGAGCCATGACCAGGGAGCCTCCAAAACCTTCCTCGCGATTTCCCAGGCAGACGGCACGACAATCCTGGGATACTATAGCCTATCCCCGGCGTCACTGGAGTATGCCCGGACTCCGGCAGCAATTCGCAAGGGGCTGGCCCGACATGGCGTGCCGGTGTTTCGCCTGGGACGGTTGGCCGTCAGCCAACAGTTCCAGCGCCACGGACTCGGCGGGCAACTTCTCCTGGCAGCGGGCCGACGCTGTTTACGGGCTGCTGCGGAGGTCGGCGGAGTGGCCTTGCTGATTGATGCCAAGAGCGAGCGGGCCGTCTTGTGGTATGCCTCCTATGGCGCTGTCCCTTTGGGGGATGCTCCGCTGTCGCTGCTGCTCCCGCTCGCGACCGTGGCGGCCGCTCTCAAAGTGGCTGGGAAACTCTGAGAGATGCTTCCGCTTCACAAAGCCCAGGGGTGGCCAACCCCGTGGGCATTCGCTATCGACTCGACCCCTCTGGGATTCATCCGCGAAGCCGCTAGAATCGTGGTGTGTCCCTGCACCCGCGCATCCCTCTCGCGGGCGGTTCCCTTCGCGGTGTCTCCATGTCTGATTCACTTCTCACGCCGGGAGACAGTACGCCCCAGTTCCCTCCCGCAATCATCCTGCCGGTTCCGCCACGAACCGTCCGGAAGGCGGTCGGGCCGAAGCTGCGGAAGCTGTTGTGGCTGGTGCTGGGGCTGCTGGGGTTGCTGATCGCGAACTCGGCGTACCTGACCACGATCACGGCGATGGAGTGGTCGACGGGGCGGACCTACCAGAACTTCTTCTATCTGTGCATGTTTCTGGGGCACCTGGTTTTGGGGCTGCTGTTGATCGTGCCGTTCATTGTGTTCTGTGCGGTGCATCTCAAGAACACGCTGGGGCGGAAGAATCGCAAGGCCATGACAGTCGGGTATGCTCTGCTCGCCGCAAGCGTGGTCGTGCTGGTGTCTGGACTGGCCTTGTTCCGCGTCGGCGGGTTCGATCTGCGACAGCCGCAGGCCCGGTCGGTCGCCTATTGGGCCCACGTCATCAGCCCGCTGTTCGGGATTTGGCTTTACATTCTGCATCGCCTCGCCGGGCCGAAGATTCAGTGGAGGTATGGCCTGGGTTATCTTGGAGCCGTGGCCGTGGCGGTGATCGCCATTGCGGTGAGCCATTCGACCGACCCTCGCAAGTGGAACGTCGCCGGGCCGCAGGAGGGAGAGAAATACTTCCACCCGTCGAAGGCTCGCACCGCCACCGGGAACTTCATTCCGGCCTCGACGCTGATGATGGACGACTACTGCCAGAAGTGTCATGCCGATGTGCATGCGGCGTGGAGCAAGAGTTCGCATCGGCTGAGTTCTTTTAACAACCCCATGTATCTGGCCAGCATTCGCGAGACGCGCGAGACGGGGCTGAAGCGGGATGGGAACGTGCAGTCGTCTCGCTGGTGTGCCGGGTGTCATGATCCGGTTCCGTTCTTCAGCGGGGCTTTCGACGACCCGCACTACGACTTGCAGAAACACGCCACCGCCCACGCGGGGATTACCTGCACGACCTGCCACGCGATCACGCACGTCAACAGCACGGTCGGCAATGCCGACTTCACGATCGAAGAACCGATCCACTACCCGTTCGCGAAGTCGAACGATGCGATCCTGCAATGGGTCAACAACCAGCTCGTCAAGTCGAAGCCGACCTTCCACAAGAATACGTTCCTCAAGCCGCATCACAAGACCGCTGAGTTCTGCTCGACATGTCACAAGGTCGGGTTGCCATTTGAAGTGAATCACTACCGCGAATTCGTACGCGGTCAGAACCACTACGACAGCTATCGCTTGTCGGGCGTCTCGGGCCACGGGGTCAAGAGTTTCTACTACCCCGATGTGGCGAAGACGAACTGCGCTGAGTGTCACATGCCGCTGGCCGCGTCGAAGGACTTCGGGGCCAGAGACTTCGACAAGTCGGGCAAGCTCTCGGTGCATGACCACCTGTTCCCGGCGGCCAACACCGGACTGGCGTGGCTGAAGGGGCACGATGACATCGTGGCTCGACACGAGAAGTTCCTGGTCGGCACCTCGCGGATCGACATCTTCGGGATCAAGGAGAACGGCCAGATCGACGGGCAGTTGCATGCCCCGCTGCGCCCCACGCTGCCGACGTTGAAGCCGGGGAAGAGCTATCTGCTGGAGGCGGTGATCCGCACCCTTAAGATGGGCCATCCGCTGTCGCAGGGGACGGTGGACTCGAACGAGATCTGGGTGGACGTGAAGGTCACCAGCCACGGAAAAATCATCGGTCGCAGTGGCGGCTTGGACGAGCAGCAGGAGGTCGACCGCTGGTCGCACTTCATTAATGTCTTCATGCTCGACGGGGACGGCAACCGCATTAACCGCCGCAATCCACAGGACATTCGTGTCCCACTTTATAATCACCAAGTTCCCCCCGGAGCCGGGCAGGTGGCCCATTACAGCATCACGTTGCCGCCCACTCTCGACGACCACGTGACGATCGAGGTCAAGCTCCAGTACCGCAAGTTCGACCAGGAATATATGGACTACGTCACCAAGACCGCGAAGGCTGGCGATCTGCCGTTGCGAGGATTCGTGAAGGGGAAGCCGTTTAAGAACCCGCTCCCGGTCATCACCATCGCCAGCGACCGGATCACGCTCCCGGTCGAGGGGATCACCCAGCCGCTGGTCGAACAGAAGACCGAGATCCCCATCTGGCAGCGCTGGAACGACTACGGCATCGGCCTGTTCCTCGAAGGCCGCGCCGAACTCCGCCAAGCTGAGCAGGCGTTCCTCGAAGTCGAAAAACTCAATCGCTTCGATGGGCCGCTGAACCTCGCCCGCGTCTACTTCTCCGAAGGCCGGCTCGATGAGGCCACAGCCGCCCTCAACCGCTCCCGCGTCTTCAAAGACCCGCCCGCCCCCGAATGGACCGCGGCCTGGTTCGGCGGCCTCATCAGTCGGCAACAAGGTCAACTCAAGGACGCCGAGCTGGCGTTCCGCAGCATCCTCGACAACGGCCAGTCCCCCGAACGAGTGAAGCGCAAGTTTGACTTCAGCCTCGACGACGATGTGTGGCTCGAACTGGGCGGCGTGCTGTTCGACCAGGCCCGCCAGATTCGCGGCGAGGAGCGGAAGACCGAACGCGAAGCCCTCCTTCAAGATTCGATCACCGCCTACGAGCGGGCCTTGAAGATCGACACCGAAAGTTTCCGCGCCCATTACGGCCTGCACCTGCTCTACACTCAACTCGGCGACGCGAAGAAGGCCGCGTATCACCACGAGATGCACGACCGCTACAAAGACGACGACGTGATCCGCGGCGAAGCGATCCCCAAGGCCCGCGCGAAATACCCGGCTGCGAATCATGCGGCGGAACCGCTGGTGATCTACCCGCTGCAACGGAGCGGGGCACCGGAACTGCCGGAGGCGACCGCCGTCGCCAGCGAGCCGGGCGGCGTCAGCCCCCGGACTCTGGTTCCGTAGCGAGTCTTCCGTCCGAAGGCTGACGCTGGCTCGCCGGATTTGAGCAGCGCGTGCGACCGGCCCGTGCGATCAGTCAATCGTAAACTTCTCGGCGGTGTACAATGGAAAGCGCCAAGACACGACTCGAAAGATCATCAATCCGAAACACAACTCGCCAATCACCCACCCGGTAGCGCAACAATCCGTCCAACTCGCCTGACAGACGTTTGATGTTGTTATGACGGCGTGGCTCGCATTCCAACTGTGCGAAGCACCTCGCCAGCTTGCGTGCCAACGGTCGATCCGCCGCCGCGAAAAAATCCGCAGCTTCGGGCGACAGGATGACATCAAACATCCTCTCGGACCTTCCGCCAAGAGACACCTTTGCCAGCGGCAATCGCCTTCTCTGCGGCTGTCACGCGCTGCACCAACTGGGGACGATTCAAAAAATCAACGTAATCCGCCAGCGACTCCAACCGCTCGGGCGGTAGGCGATCCACGACCTGTTTGATGGCAAGGCGAAGTTCAGCAGTGTTCATGGTGTCATCCTGGCAACGCTCCCTTTGGGACGAAGCACTGGATCATAACGAATTTCTCATCACTCGTTGAGGGAAAACTCAAAACTTCCAGAGGTGGCGGACGGCTCGCAGATCGCCAGCGAGCCGGGCGGAGTCAGCCCCCGGACTCTGGTGCCGTAGCGAACTGCTCGAGTCGGGGGCGAGGTGCCCGGTGGCGGATTCTGCCAGCGCGTGACGGAACGCAACGATTTTGACGGGAATGTGGGGAGAGAGACGATTGCGATTCAAGTGAATGCAGGGATTGATTCGATGAATGAGACACGTCGGACGTTGTGGCAAGGACGCCATGAACCGCGACCGTCTCTATTGCATCTCGGGGGAGAGTGACATGGATGTCCTGCCTGCACGTTGGCGTCAAAGTATTCGTCGGATGAATGGGGTGCTGCTGGTGGGGGGCACCCTGGCACTGGGAGCGGGGCTGGGGCTGAATGAGGCCCATGCCCAGTACATCACCGATAGCAGTGCTGGGGGCGGGCCGACCGAAACGACCGACGGGGCCGCCGTCTCGGGGTCTGGGTATGCCAGCGGTATCAATGCCCAGGGCACGGGGGCCAACGCGACCTCGATCGGGATCAATTCCTCGGCCACGGGGGCATCGGCCGTAGCGGTCGGCAGTGGGGCCTTGGCCAACTTTGCCAGTGGCACCGC
>JAYTFV010000099.1:0-31645 GCA_043734065.1 Planctomycetota bacterium | reverse complement strand
TTCGCTCAAGTGCATACAACATGTCGTGCCTCAAATTCTCCACTGTCTGGATTCTCACACCACGCATTGGGGTCACTTGAGGGAAGTGGATACCTATTTTCGGAGAAATCGCCGACCATGGGGCGGCCCGCCTCTTCCGACATCGTCACCGACGATCGGGATGCACACACGGGCAGGGCGTCTGATCGGGCAATTCACATGCGAAACCCGATCGGTTTGATATCATGGACCGTCTGCAAGTGCGGACCGTCACGCCACGGTCCGCCTTCCCTTCGGGAGTGTTGGTCATGAATCGATGGACGATCTCAACTCTGTGCGGTCTGCTGCTGGGGGCCAGTGGTTGTGGAGGGGATGCCAGCGGACCTCCGAAAAATTCTTCCGCTCCCCCGCCGACCGTCTCCGCCCCTCCTCCGTCCAGCATGGCTGTCGGTCGCGATCCGGCAGCCAACAACAACGGACAGCCCCCGACACCCAAACCCCGGACGGCTTCTTCCCGTGCCCCGAAAGACGACGGGCCCCCAGAGCAGATGTTCAATCTCTCCGAGGACAAGGACGAGGTCACGGTCGATACTCAACCCCCCTCCAGCCAGTTGTTTTTCGTGGACGCGACCAATCCCGAAGGTTCGACCGTCACCGCTGAGCTGCCGAATGTCGAGGCTCCCACCGTGACGCACCCCATCCCGGCAGGATTCACCGCGATCCTGCGTGAAGGCTACACCGACTCGGGCTGGCCACGACGGATTCGGGATGATGTCGATGGCAAGGAGATGGCCTGCGTCCCGGCGGGCCTGTTTACTCAGGGGCACGACCATGGGCCGCCCGATGCCGCCCCCGCCCATCCGGCCTCCATCGATACGTACTACATCGACGTGACGGAAGTCACTATCGGCGAGTTCACGAAGTTCAAGTCGGCCACGATCGGTAAGGACGGTGGCCCCGTGACCCCGGTGCCCCTCACGGCGGATACTCGTCTGCCCGTCGTGAAGCTGACCTGGAAGGATGCGTACAACTATTGCAAGTGGGCCAAGAAAGACCTCCCCACCGAAGCGGAATGGGAAAAAGCCGGTCGCGGTCCCGATGCCGGGGTCTATCCCTGGGGCAACGAGCGCGTCATCTGGCACAAATCCCGCAAGCTCGGCCAGATCGACCCGGTCGGCAGTTATCCTCATGATCGCAGCCGCTACGGCGTGCTGGATCTGTCGGGGAATGTCCGTGAGTGGTGTTCCGACTGGTATCACAACGCGGCCTATGCCGAGGCCAGGAGCAAGGACGGCTCACCCGCCCACAACTGGACCGGCCCCAAGAAAGCCAGCAATGCCGAACGGGTTGTCAAGGGGAGTTTCGAACGCTGGGAACTCTGGTCCCGCGGCAGTAACGGCATGACCAAGCCCGCCGCCGACATCGGATTTCGAGGTGTCCTGCGCTGTGGAGGGGAAGCGGCGAAGGCTGATGCCGCGAAGGAATAGTATGCTCATGGTCTCTGTTCCCTGTACCGGATGGCTGGTGTGCGTTCTGGCCATCGGGGCTCTGGTCGAGCCGCCCCTCCGAGCCTCAGACGATCGGCCTCCCCCGCCTCCCCCTGCCGAGCGGTTGCCCCTCCATCGTTATGAGTACGACTTCGTGGCGATGGGGATGAAGTACCATCTCGTCGTGTTTGGCCCGGATGAGCCGACCGTGGCCCGGGCCATTGAGCAAGTCGAGGCTCGCGTCCGGCAGCTCGACCGCGTGATGAGCGACTACCACACCCAGAGCGAACTCTCCCAGTTGTGCGAACACTCCGGCCCCGGCCGGCCCGTGAAGTTGAGTCCGGAGTTGTACGAGATCCTCGACCACTCGTTGGAGCTGTCGCGCGAGACCGGCGGTGCCTTCGATGTCACCGTGGGGCCTGTCATTCAACTCTGGCGGACAGCGCGACGAACGAAGACGCTGCCGCCGCCCGAGTTGCTGGCCAAGGCCCGTGAGCGCGTCGGCTGGCAGGCGATCCACCTCGACCCGTTGGCTCGCTCCGCCGAACTCACTCGCGGTGAAATGCAGCTCGACCTGGGCGGTATCGCCGCCGGGTATGCCTGCGATGAGGCCCTGCAAGTGCTGCGGTCGCACGGGCTGCCGCGCGTGCTGATCGATGCCAGCGGGGATGTACTGGTCGGCGAGGCTCCGCCGGACCGCGAAGGTTGGAAGGTGACGGTCGCGGGCCTCTCTGGTGGCGTGGCCGATCCCGGTTCACGCACGGTCCTCTTGAAGAACGCTGCCATCACCACCTCCGGCGATGCGCGGCAGTTTGTCGAGATCGATGGCCAGCGCTACTCCCACATCGTCGATCCGCAGACCGGCCTTGGCCTCTCACGCCGCAGCAGCACCACCGTCATCGCCTCCACCGGCTGGCAGGCCGACAGCTATGCCACTGCGGTGAACGTCCTGGGGGCCAAGGCGGGTCTCCCCTGGATCGAGCAGCACCCCGGATGTTCGGCCCTGATCATCGAGTTGCAGAATGGGGTCGAGGTCCGGACGGAGTCGCGCGGCTTTCCGCCCGTGATGCCGTGAGCGGCGCGGCGCTAGCCCAATGGCCTCAGTAACCCGACGCGTCAGCGAGGGACCGAGCGAAGCGAGGCGTACCACCAAGACGCGCCCAGATCGGCCAGTGAGTATCCCTTCCAGCGGCTCGCGCTCCCGCAGGACATCGAGAGCGTCCGCCCTCGCGGACACCTCGGGTTGCTGAAGGCAGTGCCCTTGGGCTAGCGCTGGTCCGCTGACTCGCTGGTCGCCACGATCCCCACTCGCCACAATCCGGGGCTGCTGAAACCCTGATCGCGGACGAATCCTCCCTCCATGAAACGCACGATCCCTCTGCTGATTACGGCACTCGGCGGCATCGTGCTGGTCGTTGCGTTCTTTATCCCCGCGTTCGAATCGTGGGGAGAACAGGCGTCGATCTGGTTCGACATCCTGGCCGCGATCGCGTTCATCCTCGGCGGCGGCAACCTGTTCAAGGTCCACCTCAAGACGATCAGCGACCGCAAAAAAGGCTGGGGCTTCTCGGCGGTCACGCTGGGAGTGTTCCTGCTGATGCTAGTCTTCGGGCTGTTCAAGATCGGCAGCCAGCCCTCCCCCAGCACCGAGTTCCACGGTGAGTCGGTCGTGCATTTCCCACTGGAATGGATGCCCGAGTTTTCCGTGGCGGGACAGCTTCGAGAGACGCACACCGCGACGGTCTTTCCCGCTCCGATTCAGCGGCAGTTGCGACTGACGGAGGGGAAGTTGTACTTCCGAGGCTGGGTCGATGGGGCGCAAGAGGACGCACTGGATGGGTTCGACGACCAGTTGGCGTGGCGCTGCTCGTGCGAGAAGCTGAGCGAGATCGCCCAGCCGCCGGTGGCGCTACGGGGGAAGGTGCGACATCTGGCCGATCATCAGAAGCTGGCGTTTCGCGGGGTGATGTCGTCGGAGGATGAGCAGGCCCTCGCAGCCGTGTTCCCGCCGAGGCCGGAGGTGACGGCGGCAATTTCGAAACTGGCCACGGCCTCTCGCATTGTTCACACGATCCAGATTCCACCGCCCGCCACGTTCCGAGTTCCGGACTCGCTGCGTGGAGTGGTGACTGCCACGTCAACGGGACTCGAGATCACCGGCCCCGTGTCACCGGACCTGCGCGATGCACTGTCTCGGGCGGCGTGCCACTACCCGCTCGCCAAGCCACTCGATGCGTCCTCTCGCCTGGCCTTGCGTCAGGAGTTGGAGTCGCACGGTCCAACACTCACCGAGCCACAACTGAAAGCGTTCGACCGCTCTTGCAACGGACTGTGGCAGATGGATCTGTTCATCCAGGTTCTCGAAGGCACCGGGGCACCGAAGCTGGGGAGCAAGACCAGTTGCGAATTGCTGGCGGAGCAACAAGCGGGCGTGAGCGACTTGCAACGGAAGATTCCCGCGACTGGGACGCTGGAGCCGTTGATCGAGGAGCAGAAGGGGTTACTGCTGGCCTTCCAGAACAGCCCGGAGATGACCTCTGCGACGTTGATCGAGAGCCTCCAGAAGGCGAACCTGTCGCCCCCACGAATGGCCGCCATCGAGTCGTTCGTGAATCAACTCCCCACGATTGGCGATCGCAACAAAGCCCTGTGCATCGAGCTGCTCAAGGCCGGTCCGCTGGCTCGCGAGCAACGGGATTGGCTGCTCGCTGAGGCGCGGGAGCAGTATGCGTGGCGGCGGGCGGTGGGCGATCTCTACGTGCAGGCTCACACGGTCCTCTACCCGTGGTCGGGGAACTATGCCGAATCGGGGACGCCGTTCGACTGGATGTATACGTGGGTGCTGCAACCGCTGATGACCACCACGTTCGCGCTCCTCGCGTTCTACGTGGCATCGGCAGCGTTCCGGGCCTTCCGGGCCAAGAACCTGGAGGCGACGCTGTTGCTCGGCACGGCACTCATCATTCTGTTTCGGGCCACGATGTTCGCGGGGTACGTCCACGTCCCGCTGCCGGATGGATCGCTGCTGGGGATGGACCGCATCTATGCCTTCGTGATGAGCGTGTTCAACACGGCGGGCAACCGGGCCATCATGATCGGCATCGCCCTGGGGATCGCGTCGACCAGTCTCAAAGTGCTGCTGGGGATCGACCGGTCGTATCTGGGGTCGGATGATTGAGGGGGAAGTCGTCAGTCGTCAGTGCTCAGTTGTCAGTCGCACGTGCCAAAGCCCAAGGGTTGTAACACCTGGACGTTCCAGTCGCTCAACCCTCAACCCTCAACGTTCTTGCTCATGCTCCACATTCTGCAAACTCTGGATCGCCGCTGGATATTCCTCTTGATGGCGGTGGCGGTGGCGGTGCCGACGCTACTCCAGTGGAAGTTCGCGGAAACGCCCGGCCAGTTCTCGCAGGAGGTGTTCAACGAAATCGAGAAGCTCCAGCCCGGCGACAAGGTGCTCATGGCCTGGGACTATGACCCCTCCACCGAAGGCGAACTCAGCCCGATGTCGAAATCATTCGCCAAGCAATGTGCGGCCAAGAAGGTCAAACTCTATTTCATCACGCTGCTGCCGCTGGGGCCGCAGATGATCGACAAGACGATCGACGAGGTCATCCGCCCCGACTACCCCGATCTGGTATATGGCGAGGACTTCGTGAACCTCGGTTTCAAATCCGGCAACGAGGGGGTCATCAAAGTCATCATCACCAACCTCCGCGGGCTGTACACGACCGATGCGCGGGGCATCAACATCGACCAGATTCCGATGTGCCGCGACGTGAAGAGCGTGCAGGATATGAAGCTGATCGTGAACGTCAGCGGCTCCTACCCCGGCACGAAGGAGTGGGTGCAGTACGCGGTCTCGCCGTTTCAGCAGAAGCTGAAACTCGTCGGCGGCTGCACCGGGGTCCAGGCTCCGCTGCTGTTCCCGTATATCCCCGAGCAACTCGGCGGGCTGCTGGTCGGGATCAAGGGGGCGGCGGAGTACGAGCAGTTGGTCGTCGACAAGTATCTGAAGGACAATCCGGACGATCCGCGCTTCGGCGATGCCCGCAACCGGATGGGTCCGCAGTCGATTGCCCATCTGGTGATGATCGGTTTGATACTGCTGGGCAACGTGGTCTTCTTCTGGGAGCGGCGCGTGAGACAAGTCGAGAAGTGATCTTCGAATTCTGAATCGTCGCCGAGTCGCACCGGGAGTTGTATTTGCACGCGCCGCCCGGAGACCGTAATAGCATGGTCTCCGGTGATTTTGTTTCAACCGGAATCAACCGGCTGTTCCAGGAGGATGACGTGCCACTGAACTATCATCCTCGATTTGGAGAGATTCTCTACTGCGACTTTAGCCACCAGACGGAACCCGAGATGGTGAAGACACGTCCTGTCGTGGTCGTCTCACGGAAGCACAAAACATTGTGTACCGTGGTTCCGTTGTCTGGAACGCGACCAGAGCCGATTGAGCCGTGGAACTGCATGCTCATTCATGTGCCATCATTTCTCCCTCAACATGACTGGCGGTTCAAGTGTGACTGCATCACGACAGTGGCCCTCTTTCGACTGGATCGGGCAAAGACTGGCAAGTGTCCAAACACGGGAAAGCGGCTGTATGCGACGCAAGTAGCGAGTGGGGAGGATATTGCTGCAATCAGGAAGGCGATCTTGTCCCACGTCATGATCGGGACTTGATTTTTCACGAACAACAGCCGATGATTCTGGTGTTCCCCGCAAGGGGCTTGTGAGACTCAGGTGGACCTAGAGCCACCGAGCAAGCACCAGACAATTGGCGATGACAAGCCGTTTGGTGCTTTGATCAGCCAGCCGAAAGGCTGGCTGTTGTCATTTTCGGTCGCTCACGTCTCAACGATCAGGTCTTTCGGCCTGGTTGATGTCGGAAAGCAGGTGGTGTTCAGAATGGCGGTGGGAAGAATTGGGCCGGTTCCCTTATGGTATCTATGCATTATCAGTGGGATAGTTCCGTTTAAGAATTTCATCTTGAGTTTCATCCCCCCGCTTCCATCGAATCTCCACTCATGTCCACCCTTCGCGCGTACTGTCAGTTGTGTCGTCTGCCCGCTGTATTCACGGCGCTGGCCGACATCATGCTCGGATATCTACTGACGCGGTCGAGCGTGGAGTCTCCCTTCCCGCTGGTGTTGTTGTTGGGAGCGTCGGCGGGGTTGTACCTGTCGGGGATGGTCTGGAACGACATCTTTGACCGCGACCAGGACGCCAAGGAACGCCCCAAGCGCCCGATCCCCTCGGGGCGAGTTCCGCTCAAGTGCGCCATCATGTTCGCCAGCTTACTCACCGTCACCGGACTGGCCTGCGCCGCTACGGCGGGGTGGCGGAGTCTGGCCATCGCGGGGATGCTGACGGCGTGCATCTTCCTCTATGACGGCGTGCTGAAGCAGACGCCGCTGGGTCCGTTGTTCATGGGGGCCTGCCGGTCGCTGAACGTGATCCTCGGAGCGAGTACCGCCGGGGTGCGGTTCGCCTCCGCGTGGCAGTTCCCGCAGTGGTGGGTGGCAGCCAGCCTGGGGGTCTACATCGTCGGCGTGACGTGGTTTGCCAGGACCGAAGCGGTGGCCTCAAAGCGGATGATACTGATTCTGGGGGCGGTGATTCTCAATCTGGGACTCGCCGGATTGGCCACTTGGATCAGCGGCCAGACCACCCGGTTCGGTATCTTCGCAGGTGGGGGAGGCGTCCCGGACGCGCAGATGGTGCTGCTGGTCCTGGGGATGATCGCCCTGACGATCAACCGCCGGATTCTGTTTGCGCTGCAGTTCCCCGAGCCGGAGACCGTGCAGGCCGGGGTCCGCATGATGTTGCTCTCGGTCATCATGCTCGACGCGACGTGCATCTACTTCAAACTCGGCGATCCCGGCATGAACTACGCCGCCGCGACGGCCTGCCTGGTGATCCCGAGCCTGATCCTGGGGAAGTGGATGTCGATGACGTAGGAGGGTTGATGGTTGATCGACCGGTAAGCCCAGGGGTTGCAACCCCTGGGCTTCGGCAATCTCTGGCTGATGGCTGAAAGCTGACCGCTTCCCCGTGTCCCTACACCCCGCGCAGCTCCCGGCGCAGGGCGGCCAGTTCTTCCTCCACCCCGTCCTCATGGGCGATGAGGATCGGTTCTTCGCTGTACGGCCGGGCCGGTGAGTCGGCGGGAGACGAGGTACGGCGGCGCTGGGCATCGGACAGACGGGCCTCCAGCGCGTGTAGCGTGGTCTTCAAATGGTCCCGCGTCGAGACCGCCGCGTGCAGTTGCTGCTCCAGACCCGCGATCAGGTTCTCGACCTCCTTCTTGCGGGAGAGGGCCTGCCGGGCAAGGTCTTCACGGTCATTTTCGAGAGCCTGCCGTGCCTTACTCATCCATTCGCCGGTCTGGATCAACTGTTCGGAAATCTCGCATTCGACCTTGGCGACGTTGTTATGGGCGGTGCGGACGCTGCGCTGGGCCCCGGAGATTCCCTCCTGCATCTCGCTGATGATCTCTTCGAGTGTGGCCTCCCGGTCGACGGCCCCATCGAGGAGGGCGGTCAGGTTGCAGGTCACAATTTCGGTGAGCCGACTGAAGTACGGCATTGCGGAATCTCCCAGCCAAACGCAGCAGGCCCTCGCCACATCGACCACCAATGGATTCAGAACGTCATCATGGCGCATCTTACGCAGTGAGGAATGACGAGGCGAGACGTGACAGCCGGTGGCTGCCCGATTCGCCCGATCTTTTCAGAACGCAAGAGAGCGTCGAATGGATCAATGGAAATTCGAAATACGAAGCACGAAATTCGAAAACGGACGCCCCATTATTGACGGATTGCTTATCTCCTTTCGAATTTCGAATTTCGTGCTTCGAATTTCTCCCGATTCACTCCCCAAACACCGCTTCCAACGCCCGCCGCATCACCGCCGCATCGGGGCTGATCTGCTTCCCGATCGTGGCCTCGGTCCAGTATTCGACGCCGATGATGCCCTGGTTGACGAGCATCCCGAGGCCGTCGATGACTTTGCACTGGCAGGCCAGGGCGTCCCGCACGAGGAGTGTCTTCGGCGGATTCGGAATCACATCGGCCACGACCATCCCGGCCCGTAGCGTACTCACATCCAGATCGAGCCGCGCATTGATGTCCGGGTAGAGCCCGATCGAGGTCGCGTTGATGACGATCTCCGCACTCTCGGGAACTTGATAGGTCCGGTCCCACGGCACAAAGTTCACGTCGATCTGCACCCGGTCAGCCAGCAGTTGAGCCAACTCCTCACCCCGCCGGGTGGATCGATTCACGAGAGTAATCTTCGTCGCCCCG
This sequence comes from Planctomycetota bacterium, assembly GCA_043734065.1. GTDB lineage: Bacteria > Planctomycetota > Planctomycetia > Planctomycetales > Planctomycetaceae > TH-plancto1. Next base: position 22,869 of record JAYTFV010000099.1, on the reverse strand, counting down.
GCCAGAGCCACCTCGACCCCAATCGCCCGCGCAGCCCCCCCGGCTCCAAACATGACGACGTGCTTCCCCGTCGGGTCGACGAGTTCCCGCAGCGACTTCACGAACCCCTTACCGTCGGTGTTCTCCCCGATCAGCTTGTCCCCCCGCCGCACGACACAATTCACAGCCCCCATCAGCGAGGCCGACTCCCCCAGCCCGTCGAGGTGCTGGATCACCGCCACCTTGTGCGGGATCGTGCAGTTGAACCCGCGAAACCCCATCACGCGGGCTCCCTGGACGGCCTCGCGCAGATCGTGCGGGGCGACTTCGATCGTCAGATATCGCCAGTCGAGGCCGTGGTGCCGGTAGGCCGCCTCCATCATGACCTGCGTCGGGTTCTCGGCCACCGGTTGCCCGAAACAGGCGGTGAGTTCCTGCTTGAAATTCAGTTCTTTGGCCATGAGGCGTAGGTTTCACGGAGTGGGAATGAGCGGGGAGAAGCCCGTAACATGCCGGGAGATCTCAAGCGATGCAAGCGAGCGGCATTGTGTTACCCGGCAATTGACTCCTCCGTCCCAAGCTCTGCTTGGGACGAAATATCCTCGAAGCTCTGCTTCGTCGCGTGCCAGACCGCTTGTACGCAGGAGGATCGTCCCCTCGTGCGGGGGCGGACGTTATCGACCCTGAGTGCTTCCGTGGCTGTCAGCTGGGGAGAGTGCGGTCTGGCACGCGAGCGAAGCGGAGCTTCGGGGATATGCGGTCCTAAGCGGAGCTTGGGACCGAGCAGATTTCTCACGAATTCTGCTACGGCGATGACCGGGCTTTCGCCTTCGCTCGGATCTCTTCTTTGACCTTGGTCAACCGCTCGGGCCACACGAACGTCGGAGCCTGCGACGGATCGTACCCTTGCAGGTGTCCCGTCAGCCGCGTGGTGGGGTCGGTGTAGACCAGTTCGGTTTCGCCGAACACCTCTTCGCAGAGCTTGGCCAACTGGGGGTCGTATTCCTTAAGAGCGGCTCGCGTGCGGACATGATTGTGGTCATGGTCGGGTGGGCGGTTGTTGTCGAACCAGGACTGCACCCCTTCGGCGAAGTATTCGTGGTGGTTCGTACTGGCGTACTTCCCCTTCCAGAGTCCAGCCTCCATCGCGTTGTCGTAGGCGGCCTTCACGCGCGAGTCGAACGTCGGGTCGACCTTCACCATCCCGCGCAGATGGATGTTATGAGCGAACTCGTGTATCAAGATGTTCTCGGTCGAGTACGGGTCGCCGGGGTAGTTGAGCAGGTTCTCCTCTGCGGATGAGCAGCACGGATCGGTTTGTGATCCGCCGGTGCCTCGGGCGCGGGCGTCCCAGTAGTCCTTGGGGGTCAGGTCCGCGAAGTCGGGCAGGTCGGTGGTGAACTCTTTCCAACTGAGGATGCACATCCGCGACCCGCTCTGGATCATGGCCTCGCGGACATCGGGGCGTTTGGCGAGCATCAGGTTGATGAGATACGCCGCCTCGCGGAGGGCATAGTCGTTGACGTTGGCCGAGGCGACGATCGGATAGCCATTCGCGCTAATCGACTTGGTGTAGAACTCGGGCACCTTCCACTCCGCCGGGGGAACCACAATCGGCGTGAGCGCGGATGTCGCGGGAGCGGGCTGCACGACGCCCCACACCTTGGCCAGCAGCTTCTCCATCTCCGGATCGTGCTTGAGCAGCTCCTCATGATTGAACGGGTAGAAGTCGTTGCGCGAGAAGAACGCTTCGGAAGTTTCCGCGAAATACTCCATCGGGTTCGTCATGGCATACGCCTTCTCCTTCCGGAGGGGGATGCCGGTGCCACTCCAGCGTTCGACATTGTCGTACGTTTTACTGTCTTTGGCATGAGCGTAGGCACTCGCGATATCCTTGTCATCGAACCCGAACACCTGGTCGTGGTAGCCGTGAGCCAGCTCATGCAGGGCGAAGTTCGGCATCCGGTCGAGTTCCTTCTCGAACGTCTTGATGTTGGTGAACTCGACCCCCCGGACCATGTCGGGGTTTCGCTTCTGGTCCACCAGCCACTGCCGACCCGGATGGTACTCCGCACTCGGGCGAACGCCGGGATACTCGGGCGAAAACCACAGCGTCACCTGACGCAGCTTCTCGACTGCTGGAGCCGGGACGACCTTGACGACCTCGTGCAACTGTTGCCGGAGGAGCTTGAGGGCGAGTTCCGTCTCGGCGGGGTTGTCTTTGAGGAGCGAAGTTTCGACCTGGACGGTCCAACCTTCGACATCTTTCTTCTCATAGGTCCGGGGAGTGGCTGGCTCGGGTTTTTCCTCGGCGAGTCCACAGCGTGCCCCGCCGACCAGCAGGCAGACTACCACGAAAATGACGCGCAGCGGCATGGTCCAGTTCTCCCCAAGGAACAATGGCGACTTCACACTCTTGGCATCAGCCCGCGGATGCCGAGATCACTGAGCCTAAGTCAGGCATTCGCGGGTGTCAATCACTGACCGAGAGAGCCTCGTCCTGGCCGGAGTGAAACGGTGTATTCCACGTTGTCGAGTGTGTCCACGCCAGAGCCTCGTTTGGCGCGGTCAGCTGGCATCCCATTCCTACGCAGGCGAGCCGGGCGGCGTCAGCCCCCGGACTCCGTCGTGAGGCGAAAGGTCCGGAGCCTGACGCCATCCGGCTCGCCTGATCGGCTCGCCGAGGGCGCGTCAGATGCGGGCCTTAGGACATGGTCCAAAATAACATCCCGATTTGAGCAGAAGGATTTGAACAGAAGGGCGCAAAGGCAGCAAAGAAACTTCGAATGGAACCCTTTGCGACCTTGGCGTCCTTCTGTTCAAATCAAATCGGGATGTTGTTTCGGGCCAGTTCCTTACTCGGTCGTACGCCCTTTGATCCCGCGCATGTAGGCGGCATACTGGGTGTCGAGCGTCGCGTACGGCACGCCGAGGATTTGCTCCAGGGTTCTGGTTTTGTTTCCCGAGCGGACTCGCCCATCCGGGCTGTAGACCTGGCTCAGGTACTCGATGAACCCATCGCGATACAGGCCGTCCTTGTAGTTCAGTAAGAAGTGGACCAGACCGGTGGCTTGGGCGTAGCGCTTCTGGAGGACGGGCAGGGCTGCCTGCTGAAACTGCAGCATGCTGTAGTCAATGAACCGCTCCAGCGGTTCTTGATCCTGCGTCACGACGACCTGATCGCGGGCCGCCTGGATGCGAGGATGCTGGGTGTCTCCGACCGTGATCGTGCCGTCTTTCGAAACGCGAAACGACTCGAAGTAGCAGGCGAACCCCTCGACCACCCAGAAGTCACGATCATGCCCCACAGGAACCGCTTGCAAGGTACTCTCGCAGAGCAACTGATGCGTGACCTCGTGGTAGAGCACGCCGAGCGACTCGTCGCCCGGAGTCTGTGGGTTGTGGAAGAAGTAGGCTTTCCGGTCCTGGGGCATGTAGATGCCGTTGATCAGTGCCGCGACAGGACAGCGGTTGGTCAGTCGTTCGACGAACTCCGACTGCAAGCGGAAGTGATCGATGTTGTAGGGGTCGAAGGGTTTCCTCCCGGTGCCGTCCGTAAAGAGCTTGTCCATCTGCTGCGGAGTCTGGAAGAACGCGGCGAACTCGCGCATGAAGTAGCGGTGGAACGCTTCGACGGCGGAGGCCAGATGGACTCCCTGTGGCAGGCTCTGGTTCGTCCGAATGTGGAAATGTTCCGTCTTGACGACCCAGGCGTTCTGGAAATCGGAGCGAATGCTTTCTTCTCGTTCGGCGGTGATCCATTTGCCGTTGTAGTACCGCTCCCCGGCGATGTAGCGTTCGACCTGCTTGGCGGGGAGCCAGCCGAACTCATCGTGCCAGACCATCCCCTCCCTCTTCATCTGCGCGGCGAACTGGGGCGTCCACTCGTCCCCGGCCCGGCGGTATCCCATCATTTTGCGGGTGATCGCGTGGTCGGGATCGTGGAACAGCACCTCGCGCACCAGGCGCAAAGCGAAGCTCGGACGCTTCTCACTCACGGCCTTCCGGGCCAGCAGGTAGAGATCATTCGCATAAGTCGTTCGCAGCTTCCGCACCCGGACCCGTTGGGCTCGTTCGGCCGGGGGCAAGTTGGTCGGAATCTCCGCCTGGATGTGGGTCGGCAGGTTGTCGATGTTCCCTGGTTGCTGTTCCAGGGGCAGGGCCTGTTGGCGAATCTCGGTCGCGAGCGCGGGGAGTTGGGCCTGGTCGCATGCCCCAGCGGCGGCCTCCAGATCGGAGGCAAAGCGGGCGTGCGTCTCCTGGTGCTGTTTTTGCAACACGGCCAACCGATCGGTCGGACCGACAGCCTGGGCCTCGGGATTCAGCCACAGGGCGAATACGAATGCCAGCGCTGTCGCCAGCCAGCCCCCCCGCGCCGAGCCCCCCGCCTGTCTATGACAGAACCGCTCACGGGGTGGGATCGTTCGCAGAACGGCAACACGGGTCATATTCTGCACAACCGGCATCTTGAGGACTCCTGAACTCTTCCCCATCGTAGATCAAAAGAACACCTCTCGAACAGAGGGATCACCGCTCACGCCCCGACGACCCACACTAAGCTGGTAGCGGACCCAGTGTTTCTCAGTCGACGGATGAGTTGCGGATGCCCCTGATCAAGAACAAACGCCAAATGGCCCTCACGGCATGCAACCTGTTTCAGGTGCATCGCTGGTGGGGACTGCTGGACCGCTGGCAGGGGCTGGTCACACTCAATTACCACCGCATCGGGGATCCCGCACAGACCACGCTCGATTCGGGCGTGTTCAGCGCCACGGCGGAGCAGTTCGAAGCCCAGTTGAAGTCTTTGAAGGTCGACTGCGATGTGATTCGAGTGGCCGATATGGCCGACGTGCTGAGGAAGGGATCGAAACGGCGGTGCGTGCTGCTCACGTTCGATGACGGTTATCGGGACAACTATGAGTTGGCGTTTCCGGTGCTCCAACAAGTCGGGCTCAGCGCGGTCATCTTTCTGGTGACGGCGTTTCTCGACGAGGGTGTGGTCGCCTGGTGGGATGAAATCGCCTGGATGGTCAAACGGACGACGCAGCCCGTACTGAGCCTGCCTGCGGCCTGGCAGATCGAGACTCTGGATGTTTCCCCCAATCAGCGCGATGCGGTCTGTCGCCGGCTGTTGCGACTGTCGAAGATGCTCTTGCCGCAGGAATTGAGCCAGTTTCTCGGCGACCTGGGAGGGGCCTTGGGGACCGGTCGCGCTCCTCGAAATGCCACGACAGCCCCCTGGGTCACGTGGGACATGGTGCGCGAGATGCACCGGGGCGGCATTGAATTCGGGGGTCACACCGTCACTCATCCCGTCTTGTCGATGTGTCCGATCGATCAGCAGCGGCGAGAGATTCAGCAGTCGAAAGCGCGGATCGAAGCGGAACTCGGAACGAAAATCACAGCCTTCAGCTATCCCATCGGACAACCGTGGGCCTTCTCTGACGACACGTTGCGTCTGATCGGCGAAGCGGGTTACCACTGGGGGTTCAGTTTCTATCCCGGCTATGCGACTGGCGAATCAAATCCACTCGATCTGCAGCGTGTCGTCATGGAACCGCGACTCAGCCCGCAAGAGTTTCAAGCCATCGTGCGAATTCCCACACTCTTTGCCCGCTGATGACGAGGCGAGGAGAACCCCTCGTCAGTCCCTTCCATGAGCCCTGCCGCCTGCGGATGAAGTCTTGCGATGTCGTCGTCCCCACCCTGTGACGAGTGGCAGGCTGTGGTCATTTCGAAGCTTTCGCAACAACTTCCACCCCCTGGGGAGTTTCATATCACCGACCGGAGTCGCGCCCCCAGGTCTCACGCCGGAATTATCCGACTCGTTGCCCCCCCAACCTGCAGGGGTGGCGTCAATACTGCAAAATCAGTGTGTCAAGTACGTAGATAAGCTGGTCGTATGACTCCATGTTGTCATAGACTGAATAAGCAATCGGTGTTTCACAGCAGAGGGATTCGTGGCGGATGCCCTTCATCAAGAACAAACGGAAGATGGCACTCACAGCCTGCAGCCTGTTCCAGGCGCAGCGCTGGTGGGGTCTGCGGGACCGTTGGCGGGGACTGGTCGTCCTGAACTACCACCGCATTGGGGATCCCGCACAGACCGCGCTCGATCCCGGCGTGTTCAGCACCACGGCGGAGCAGTTCGAAGCCCAGTTGAGGACTTTGAAGGCCGACTGCGATGTGATTCGAGTGGCCGATATCGGTGATGTCCTGCGGACGGAATCGAAACGCCGCAGCGTCCTGATCACGTTCGATGACGGCTATCGGGACAACTTCGAACTGGCGTTTCCGGTGTTCCGGCAGGTGGGGCTGAGTGCGGTGATCTTTCTCGCGACGGGGTTCCTCGACGAGCGGCTGGTCGCCTGGTGGGATGAAATCGCCTGGATCGTCAAGCGAACCGTGAAATCCAGCTTGATCTTCCCGTTGTCGTGGGGCATCGGGATACAGAGGCATCTGGAGACGGCCCGAGACAGAGAAACGGTGATTCTCCATCTGCTGCGAGCGGCCAAGTCGCTGACGCCGCGAGAGCTGAGGCAATTTCTGGATGACTTGGCTCGGGTTGCCGGAACGATTCGCGCACCCCGAGATGCCAATACAGCCCCCTGGATGACTTGGGACATGGTGCGCGAGATGCACCGGAGCGGCATCGATTTTGGCAGTCATACGGTGACTCATCCCATCTTGTCGAAGTGTACGCTCGACCAGCAGCGGGAAGAGATCCAACAATCGAAAGCTCGCATCGAAGCCGAACTCGGAACCTCCATCTCCACATTCAGTTATCCGATTGGACAAGCCTGGGCCATGACTGACGACACGCGGCATCTGGTCCGTGAGGCCGGATACCAGTGGGCCTTCAATTTCTATCCCGGCTATGCGACTGGTGCGTCCGACCCCATGGATCTCCAGCGGATCGCAGTCGAACCGCGAATCAGCCTGCCCGAGCTGCGAGCCACCGTGCGAATCCCGTGACTCTTTGCCCGCTGAAGCGAGTCCGCGTCGAACGGGAATTATTCCGTTCTCGGCTGCACCCGCGCCAGCAGCACAATCGCCGAGGCGTCCATCGATTCCTCCAACCCCACGGGTCCGACCCGCTCGCCGGTCTTGGCCTTCACATTCACACAATTGGCCTCAATCCCGAGGACACGGGCAATATTCCCCGCCATCTCCCGCTTGTAGGGACTCAGCTTGGGCCGTTGAGCGAACACCGTACAGTCGACATTCACGACGCACCACCCCTGCTCCCGCACCACACGGACAGCGTCTCGCAACAGCAGCGAAGAATCGGCACCCCGATAACGCGGGTCGGTATCGGGGAACCACTCGCCGATGTCGCCGAGTGCCGCAGCTCCCAGGACCGCATCGGTGATGGCATGCAGCAGGACATCCCCATCGCTGTGGGCCACGAACCCCTGCTCATGCGGGATCTCGACCCCGCCGATGATGAGCCGCAACCCCGGCTTCAACCGATGCGTATCATGTCCTAAACCGACCCGCCACGGAACGGGTGAGGAGGCTGGGGCCACAGACTGGGGGGGTGATTCGGACATGGATTCAGCTTACCGACCTCGGTGTGGATTCGCACGAGAACTGCCGGGCTGGCCCCTTGGATGTGGGTGTGTCTCGATTGTCGGTGGCGAACGCCGATCGGGAGGGCGAACCTCGGGAGGGCGAGGCTCGGGAGGGCGAGGCTCCTGCCGAGCCGCTGGCGCGAGTGAATGTCCACCCTGGCTCGCGGCTCCGCAGGAGCGTCGCCCTCCCGTCCTGTCGCCCGCGCCCGAAGCCCGACTTCGCCCCTGCCTCCCAGTGACAAAGGAGACGCACCCACCCCGTCGACGAGTGACCCACTATGGTTGCACAACCGGTTCATCCAACAGCGAGGTCAGCGTCTCCAGGACGATCCGGCGGGCCTCGTCGAGGTGGTTTGGCAACGCCATCTCGAACGGGTCGTGGCGAGTGGAAATGCGGTGCACGAAGCGGACAATCCCCGGCTCACGGGAGTCGGCCCGGAGAATCTGAGATCCAAACCGGGCCTGAACCGCTCCCTCGGTGACCGATTCCCATCGCAACTCTCCGCTCCAGGCGACAAGGAGTGGTCGCAGCAACAATCGAGATCTCAGTGCGTCCAGCGTCAGCCCGCATCCGGGATGCACCACATCACCCGCGACATCGCACGCCGGGTCGAGCACGAACCGCCGACACCACGCAGCCGGATGCGGCAACTGCAGTCGGGGGTGGTCGACCTGCCATTGACCAAACAGCACGATGTCGAGGTCCAGCGGTCGCGGCATCCAGTGACCCGTCCGCACCCGGCCCTGCGCGGTCTCGATCTCCTGCAACCTCAGCAGCAGTTGCATCGGTGTCAACTCGCTGTGCAGCAGGGCGGCAGCGTTCAGGAATCGTCCCTCGCAGCCGACCGGTGCGGTCGAGTACCAACGACTCGTGCGCTCGACTGCGAGGCCGGGCGTGTCGTTCAACTGGGCGAGGGCCACCTCCCCGGTCGATCGCACGTCGCCGAGGTTGCCTCCGAGAGCGATGACAACGGGGACGGGCATCACGAACTCCAAGGGCACCAGCCGGGGTCAGGCACTTCGGAATTCCGTGTGCCACTTTGACGTTAATGCGGTCGAGCCAGCCGGATGCTGATCAGATGGACCTGACAATCATCCTCAACAACCTTGTAGAGGATTTCGATGGCACGATGTTCGATGTGCCAGAACTGTTCGTCGTGGTGATACAGAGGCTGGCCCGCCTGATCGGGAATGATCCTCAGGACCGGTTCCAACTCGTCGATCGAACGTTGAACTTCATGGTCCGAGAGCCACAGGGCTGCGAGCTGTTCTTCAAACGTAACTCGATGAACGACTGTGTACCGACGCTGCGACATGGGGAGACTCCTTTGTTTGTGTATCAGGACATCTCGATCTGAAAACATCCTTCGTAACGTAAACGCACGAGATCCTCGCGCTCGGTCAAAATGTCGGAAGAAGTGACTGTTTGTTCCAAAGTCCTCACGGGGCAACACGTGTTGCCTTGAGGCGGTCCAAAAGTGCCGCCAGCGTCCCGGCGGGCACAAAATTATTGGCAGCCTGAACCGCCTCGTCCAACTCAGACTCACTAAACCCGTGCCTGACCTTGAGTTTTGTCAGCAGATGCCCGGAGCGGTCCACAATTTCAACCGGCTCACGCGATTCGTCGAGGAAGCGTTGTTGCTCTTCGGTAATCATCAGCTGAGACATGGGGGCTCCGTGTTTCTAGTCGGTCAACAGAATTCTATCGGCCATTCGAATGGCAGTCGATCCCTGGTTCGACCACCATCGCCTCGATTTCTCTGAACAGCGATCAGTAGGTCAACCCTTTCCGCCGCCCAAGTCCAGCGGCACCAGTGTCGGTTCCTGCATCGCCATCGTTCGCACCTCACCCCGCGCCAGCAGGGACGGTGCCGAACCCGCGCTGTGATCCCGTCCGTCATAGACCGCAAAGTCATTAAAGAACAGCTTCTTCGCAATCCAATACGCCCAGCTCTTCTCCGGGACCGCGCCCTCGGGGTTGTACTGCGAGGGGCGAACCTGCATGTCGTTGAGCTCGGCCATGGCTGTACCGCGGACGGTCCCGTCCTTGGCCGAGTGCTTCGTCACCAGGTTCGCCAACAGGTCGGGCCGCTCCAGCACGATGCACCCGCGCGTGGTATCTCGGGCCAGCTCGCGGAAGTCCTTCAAGAATGGCGACTCGAACTTCTCGACCAGCGTCTTCGACTCGTCATGAATCGAGTCGGTCACGAACTGCACGATCGGGCACGGCTCGATCCCGCCCCACGGATTGATGTGGTGCGAGATCCCGGTGGCTGCGGGGCACAGGGCCTGGCCCGCGTGATCGTAGTAGGCATCCACGAACACGATCGGCTTCCTGGCCCGCATCTCGACGACGAACTTCCGGATACGCAACATCTCCTCGGGGGTCAGGCACAAGTCCTCGCACGCATCCGGCCCCATCGGGCGGTAGACGTGGAACCACGTATAGAACACCCCCATCTCGATCAGCCGGTCAACCCACTTCTCGGTGACGAGGTCATCCAGGTTGGTCTTGCACACGCTCGTGCAGACGCCGGTGAACACCTTGTTCTTGAGGCAGTTCTCGATCCCCAGCATCGTCTTCGACAGCACACCCGCCCGGCCCCGACGCTCGTCGCTGACGATCTCCGACCCCTCCACGCTAATCAGCGGAGTGACGTTCCCCAACAGGCGAATCCGCTTTGCCACCTCATCGGTGATGAAGTGCCCGTTGGTGAAAACCTGAAAGTAGCACTCCGGATGCTCGGCGAGGATATCGAGCAAGTTCGGGTGCATGAACGGCTCGCCGCCCACGATCCCGAAGAAGACGTTCCCCGCTGCTTTCGCCTCATTAATCAGCTTCCGCATGGCGTCGGCATTGATGATCTGCTGCTTCGCCGCCACATCGACCCAGCACCCCTGGCAGCGCAGGTTGCACGAATTGATGACCGAGATATACAGAAACGGCGGGAACACCTGCCCCTTCTTGAGCCGGTTCTTGTACCGCTGCACCGACAAGCCGCCTTTGACCCCCATGTTCCAGGCGAGCTTCCACAGCAGCCGCTTATCGGTCTCGAAGAGAATCCGCTTGGCCATTCGAAGATACATCGCGCGGTCTCGCTGTCGGAAGGAGGGGCAGGCTGCCATCGATTCTAACGAGTCCCGGAACGGGCGACGAACCTTCCCCGGGCAACCTGATCTTTCACTTCCCGCCCGCCCCGGTATCATCTGATGATCCGCCCGCGGTCGCGGGCAATTCTTCGTTCTCTCGGAAGGAGAGGTGTCATTGTGTGTTCTGCATGGCGTTCTTGTGTCCAAGTCGTTGCGTCGTGGGTGTGCCTGATGTTGATTGTGGCCAGCACCGGCTGCGATGCGCTCCTGTCGGTCAACAAAGACAAGAAGGAAGAGACAGTTTCCGCCCCGCCGTCGCCGCCACCTTCCGCGGCCCCGACCGTGGTTGCTCCCCCGCCTCGCGTGTTGACGCCCCAGGAGATCATCGACGGGTTCCTCGCGCTGCCCAACACGGAAAAGCGAGACGAACATTTGACCCAACTCGCGGGCTTGACCGAGGGACTCGAGGCCATCACGACGCTCGATTTGTCCCGTAGCGGCGTCAGTGACGAGGGGATGAAAACCCTGACCGCGTTTCCCCATCTGACGGAACTCAACCTCGCGGAGACGCGGGTCTCCAATGTCGGTCTGGCCTCGGTGGCTGAGGTCAAAACCCTGCGCAAGCTGACGCTCGCCTCGCTTCGCGCCGTCGATGATCTGGGCGTCCAGAATCTGATCCCGCTGAAGGATCTGGAGGAGCTGACCGTCGCCGCCTGCCCCGTCACGGATGCGATACTTCCCACGCTGGCGAAATTCGAGGGCCTGCAAGTGCTCCGGCTGTCCGGTTGTCCCGATCTGTATGGGAGAGGGATGAATCTCGAACTGGGCAAGAAGGCGTTCCGAAATCTGCGCGAGCTGAATGTGAGTGGGACGAACTTCGGCAACTATGGGATGGATCAGTTGAGCAAACTTCCCAAGCTGGAAGTGCTGCGGGCCAGTCGGTGCGGGATGGCTGGGGCGACGATTCAGGGACTGCTGGGGTGCGATCAGCTCAAGGTGCTGGACCTGTCCGGGAACAATTTCTTCGACGACAATATGAAGGTCGTCAGTCGATTGAAGAACCTGGAGGAACTGCGGCTGGCCCAGATCACTGGCCTGACCGATGAGTGCCTGAATTCCCTGAAGATCATGAAGCATCTGAAGACACTCGAACTGGAGGGAACTCGAATTACGGAGCCAGCGGTGAAGCTGCTCAAGGAGAAGTTTCTGAAGGACACGGAGATTCTGGCGCTGGGGCAGAAGTTCTAGGGATGGAGGAGAAATGCGAAATCCGAAGCACGAAACCCGAAATCAAGAGGGATCTGTCTTCGAGTTTCGGATTTCGAGTTTCGAGTTTCACGGGGGGAGTTGAGTGACCGTCGTGCCTCCCACGATCGCTCCGCGAATGTCTCTGTTTGCGGGCCTGCGCGTGGTCAGTGCCTGCACACTCGCCAGTCGGGTTCTCGGGTTGCTGCGCGATACCGCGATGGCGGCGCTGTTCGGCGCGGGGCCGATCCTCGATGCCTTCACCGTCGCCTTCCAAATCCCCAACCTCGCCCGGCAACTCCTCGGGGAGGGAGCTCTCACAGCCGCCTTCCTCCCGGCCTTCCTGCGCGAGCAACAGCAGTCCGGCCCCGAGGCCGCGCGCCAGCTGACCTCCGCCACGTTTGTGCGGCTGGGCCAACTGCTCGGCGGAATCGTGATTGCCAGCGAGTTGGTGCTGGGGACGCTGCTGCTGGGTTTCGACCTGCATCCCGATGTCGCGCGGCTGCTGGAACTGTTGGGCCTGTTTGTTCCGTATGTGATTGTGGTGTGCCTGACAGCTTTGCTGTGTGCGGTGTTGCAGTCGCTGAACCGGTACTTCTGGCCCGCGATACTCCCGGTGTTGTTGAATCTGTTTTGGCTGGGGGCCGTGGCGGTCGTGCCTCGGGTGTGTGTGGACCCCGAACTCCAGATTCGCCTGATCACGGTCGGTCTGCTAGGGGCGGGATTGATTCAGTTGCTGATCCCCATGGGAATCTTGCACCGGTCCGGGTATCGCTGGTCCTCGACCTGGAGGGATTCGCTGCCGCAGGTGCGAGGCGTGTTTCACTCGATGCTACCGGTGGTCGCGGGAGTGACTCTGTCTCAGTTGAACGCCCTCGTCGATCGCGCGCTGGCGTGGGGGTTGTCGCTGCCGATGTGGAGCGAGTCGGCGCATGGCGCGTGGTGGCCGGTGCTGGAGAGCGGGACCCCGTCGGCTCTGTACCTCGGGCAGCGGATGTACCAGTTCCCGGCGGGAGTGTTCGGCGTGGCCCTCGGCACCGTGCTGTTCCCAATCCTGACGCGGCATGCCGAGCAGGGGGACATGCCGGGGTTCCGCGCGGACCTGACGCTCGGGCTACGACTCGCCCTGGCGATTGGCTTACCAGCCAGTGCGGGTCTGATGCTGGTGGCCGGGCCGCTGTCGACGGCGCTGTTTCAGCATGGACGCTTCGATGCGTATGATGCCGCGTTGACAGCAGGCATGGTCCGAGCGTATGGCTCGGCGGCATGGGCGTTCATCTTGCTGCTGATCGCCAACCGGGGGTTCTACGCCCTGCATGACCGGCAGACTCCGGTGAAGATCGGGAAATGGGCCGTCGTGTGGAATCTGGTCCTGAGCGCGATCCTGATCTACCCGCTGCAAGGGGCGGGCCTCGCCTGGGGCACCTCGCTGGCCACGATGGCCCAAGCGGCCTGGTCGATGTCGCGACTGGCCCGACTGAGCGGCGGACTGGATTGGAAGCTGGCCCGGATGTCGCTGGTCAAAACCCTCGTATGTTGTGGGGTCATGGTCGGCGTGGTCCTCGGGCTGCAACAGATTCCCTGGCCAGGTGACAGCTTCCGGGTCCGGCTGGCGATCCTCGGGGCGCAGTGCATAGCCGGAGGAGCCGCATATCTGGCATCGGCCTGGCTCGTCGGCCTCGAAGAGCCATGGATGCTGGTCAGACGCCAAAGCCCAGGGGTGGCCACCCCAGGGCTGTCGAAGGATTCCGACAACGATCATTCAGGAGAGCCGCATGAGTGACTTCAGTGACTTTGTGGTGTATGTCGATGAGAGTGGAGATCACTGCCTGACAAAGATCGAGTCCGATTTTCCTGTCTTCGTACTCAGTTTCTGTCTCTTCCGAAAATCGGACGACATCAACGCATCGTTCCTGCGTTTCAGCAGATCAAGTTCAAACATTTCGGCCATGACATGATCGTGTTTCACGAGCGAGACATTCGCAAGGCGTCCGGCTCATTTGCGTTTCTCACCGACGCTTGTCGTCGAGAGGAGTTCATGGCCGACATGAATGCTTGGGTGGAGAGCATCCCCTTTGTGATCATTGCGATCGTCATTCGGAAGTCAGAGTTCGTCCTGAACCATTCCAGTTCTCGGAACCCGTATCACTTCGCCATGCGGCTCGGGTTAGAGCGAGTCGAGAAGTATCTGAGAAGACATGAACCTGCAAATCGAAAGACACATATCGTCTTCGAGTCTCGGGGGCGGCGTGAAGACGACGACCTCGAACTGGAGTTTCGGAGAGTTTGTGATGGTGCCAACTTCACAGGCCAATCCCTGAACTTCGAGATGATCTCAGCGGAGAAGCAGGTGAACTCTACCGGCCTGCAACTGGCCGACTTGACGGCTCGTCCCATTGGTCGCCACGTCATGAATCCGATCCAATCGAATCGTGCCTATGAGATGATCCTGACGAAACTGGACCGAAGTAAAACCGGAGAGGTTGAGGGTTACGGTCTGAAAAGCTACCCCTAGAAAAGCCAATGGCCCCGACGTTCCGCCGAGGCCACTTGCCGACCGGGTTCCCCAGTCCATTGGATTCAGTGTCGAACTGTCTGTCCCAAAAGTCAATAGAAGTGCGAAAAGTCAACAAAAGTGCGATGAAACGAGGCGTCGTGGCCCTCACTGGGGGCGGGCGGGAGGAATCTTCTGACGAGTCTTGTCTCGCTGCGTCCACTACTTAATCAACTTCGCATCCGCCAAATCCACATGCCGTAGCGGGCCGATCTTGCCGTCTTCGGTGGAGGTCACGATCATCAGCGTCCTCACATCGGACACATCCAGGTCGAGGCTCACCGGCGCGGCATCCCAGCGCACCGACTGTTCCCACAAGGGCTTCCCGTCCGCCAAAATCCGGACCAGCACCACCGGCTCAAAACGCCCCCGGTCGCTGGCATTCTCGTCAATCCCCACCACCGTCCGCAGCTTGCGGTACTGCCGGTTCAGCGTGAATTCGAGCTTCGTCTGTGGATGGATCAGCAGCCCGTCCGAGTACGACTTGTTTCCAACCCGGAGCGGAACTTTTTGGAGACTGCTGGCCAGCAACGCATGGTTGCGGACGGCCACCGTCACTTCAGAGACCCCCTTCGGCAGAGTTTGTTGCGTCAACGCCTTCATCAGCGGCACGATGCGTCCCAAACCGAAGTCGAGACTCCGCAGGGCCGCAACCGGAAACTTCAACTCGGTTCCGCTGGACAGGTCGAGTCGAGCCTGCCCTTCCAGAATCTCGATCCCCTTCACACGGAGTCGTGACCCATTGCTGGTCACCACTTCACAGGCCGGGCTGCCCGTGACGATCTTGTGGGTCGCATAGACGATCCCCACGATCTTCTCGCGAGGCACTTTGACCTCGCGTCCGCGAGAGATGAGCGTGACCGCCCCGGCTTCGACCGAGCCGATCGTGCCTCCCACGAAGTCGAGGTTCTCCCCCTTGCGCACGATCAGCAGATCGGACTGCGAGACCTTCTTCCGCATCTCCTCCCACGCGATCGCCTGAGCCGCATCGACCGCGACCAACAGCACGCTGTGGACTTTCTCGGTCGCCAGAGTCAGTGTCCCCAATTCGGCACTGGCGAGCGTGAGCTTCCCGGCAATGATCGTCACCTGTTCCCCGGCCAGGAGGGCCTCATCGGTCAGCCGGACCTGCTGCGGGGCAAGGGTTCCACCGGTTTTCGCCAGCCGGACCTCCAACAGCTCCGTCACCGGAATCTCGACCGGCCCGCTCGGCCCTTCGATCTGGAGGGTCGTCGCGGTCAGGCCCTTCAGTTCGCCGGACTGGCTCTGGCCATCCAGCCGAGTGGCCTCCACCGGCAGACCCAGCAGCACCGACAGACAGACCACCACCACACTGATCGACATCACGAGATCCTCAAATGCCCGCTGCGCCCCCCGTTTCGCAGGACCGCTGACAGGATACTACGTCTCGGGGTGCGATCCGGAAAGTCCACGGGGCGATTCAGGTTTGATGCTCGTCCGAACTACGGATACAAACCATGCGGTCTGCGATCGCCGATCACCACACTTCGCACTGCCCCGCCACGAGTTCCCGCCCCGGATGGCCGACCCGACTCCCAGACCGCATGGAACCTCCCTCCCCGAGCTGAGCTACGAAGCTGCGGTGGAGTACCTGTTTGGCCGGATCAACTACGAGCGGGTGCCGACCTCGAAATACTCGACCGCTGATTTTCAGTTATCACGCATGTCGACGCTGCTCGAACGGCTCGGGAATCCACAACTCTCCATCCCCGCCGTCCATATTACCGGCACCAAGGGGAAGGGATCGACCGCCGTCATGACGGCCGCGATGTTGCAGGCAGCGGGCCACACCGTGGGTCTGTTCACCTCCCCGCATCTGGTCAGGTTCGAGGAGCGGATGACCGTCAATGGGGCGTTGCCTTCGCCAGACAAAATCGTCTCACTGGTCGCCAGGCTGCGAGACTTGACAGACGACCTGGAGCAGAACGCAGAGACCTGTCCGACGTTTTTCGAGTTGTCGACGGCGCTGGCGTGGATGGTGTTTCAGGATTCCGGTTGTGATCTGGCGGTGCTGGAGGTCGGCCTGGGCGGGCGGCTCGATACGACCACTCTCTGTGCCCCGCTGGTCACGATCATCACCAGCATCAGCCGCGACCATATGAAGCTGCTGGGCGATACGCTGGAGCTAATCGCTCGCGAAAAGGCCGGGATCGTCAAGACGGGCGTGCCGTGCCTGATCGGAGTCGATCAGCCCTCGGTCGTCGAGGTCATCGCCGAGGTCTGTCGCGAGCGCGGCGCGGAGTTGCGGCAACTCGGCCAGGAGATTCGCATCGAGCACCGGCACCCGGCTCCCGGACATATCGGTCCAGCGAAGTGGAGGATCGATGTGCGGACTCCCTCGAATACCTATCGCGCACTCGATGTCCCGCTGGCCGGTGAGTTCCAAACTCGCAACGCGGCCTTGGCCATCGCAGCCGTCGAGGTCGTGTCGCAGCGACTGAGGATCGCAGGTTTCGAGAGTGTCGTCTTTCGCTCCGCGAAAGAACGTCCTTGCGCGGAGCGAAAGGCGACAATACAGGCGGAGCGAAAGGCGACACTCATCACCGCAGACCAGATGCGAGCGGGACTGTCGCAGGTGAGTTGGCCGCTGCGTCTGGAAGTCACGCAGTCAGCCCCGCTGATCTTGCTCGATGCCGCACACAACGATGCCTCGATGCACGAGCTGTGCCGCGCGGCGTTGTCGATCCCCGCCCAGACGCGGACGCTGATCTTTGGCACTTCGCGCGACAAGGAAGCCGCCGTGATGTTGGGCATCGCCGGGGGGGCGTTCGATCAACTGATTGTCACCAAGTATTCCACGAACCCGCGCGCTTGGCCGGTGGATGAACTGGTCGAGCTGGCGAAGTCCACCACGCGCACGCCGGTCCAGTCCTGTGCCACGGTCGCGGAGGCTCTGAACCTGGCTCGACAACAGAGCCAGCCCGGCGACCTGATCTGCATCGCCGGGTCGTTCTTTCTGGCCGCCGAGGCGGGGGAGATCCTTCACCACCGGTGAGCGGCACGGCGCTAGCCACCGGTTCCTCTGACCGTCCGAATTCGGGAAGCCACGGGGTCACATGGAAGAGCGGTCCAGGGAACCGGCGGCTAGCGCCGTGTTGCTCACGAAGAGGGTCGCCTACGGCACCGGCGGCTTGGTAACCGGCGGCTTCGGCGAGCCAGGCTCTTGGGGAGGTACAACACTCGGCGGCGCTGCCGGAGCGGCGGGAGCCTCCAGCACCTGCACCGAATCGAAGAAGTGGTTGACGACCGCTTCCCGCTTGGTCTTGTCTGGCTCCGATGTCGTCATCTGAAAGTGATACAGACGGAAACCCACGATCACGATCCGCTCGACGACCATCACGCCGTCTTTCACCTTCACGGTATGCACCCGACCCGGATGTTCTCCCGCATTGGCTTCATCGGAGTCGACCAGCACCCCTTCCGTATTCGTGACGACGGCCTTCTCCATGTAATCGAATAGATCTTTCGCCCGCGCTTCGAGGTTGTCGTCGGCGGTATCGATGAAGACATTCCAGACGGACAACTGGTCGGCGGATGTGAAACTATAGGTCACACGCTTGGTCTTCTCGTCCGTGGTTCGCTCGGGCGTGCCAGGCATTTCGAAGTTCACGCCCTCTGCGGCGGCGGGCACCTTGACCCAGGTGAATCCGCCCACATTGCTGGGAGCCGCCGGACGATTCGATTCCTCCTCGGTCGCGGGACGCACCGCAAAGCCGGTGAATACCGCCTTTAGACCGATGAACTGAAACGTCGTCGTCGTCATATAGTTCTCTTTGGAGCCTCGAACAAAATGGGTCAGTTGGTAATCTTCACCCTTCAGGTTGGCATCAAATTCGACCCGCATGCTCTCCAGATCGAAGCCCTTAAAGCTGCCGCAATTCGTGCGGAAGGTCTCGAACACCTTCTGGAAGGCTTCCCGGCCCACCTGCTTCTGAACATCCGGATGGAATGTGGCGAAGGCTTTCTCGTCCCCGCCCTTAAGAACCAGCCGCACAAACTCTTCGCAGCGTGGTGTGTAGAACTCGGCGGTCGATTTCCCCAACACCTGGTCATCCATCAGGGCCTGATACAGGCGATCCGTCACGGTGTCGAGGACAGGGGACTTGATCTGAAATCCCATGATCCGGTTCTGGGCCACAACCAGTGAGCCGTCGGCCACGCCCGCCTTGAACTTGAGCGGGCCGGAATAGAACGTGTAGGGCGGTTGGCCCTTGACGACCGTTTGCTCTTCTTGTTTCGGAGCGTCCTGGGCTGCCGGATCGAAGGCTCCCAGCGAACTGGTCAAGTCTTTCAGAATAAACTTCAGGACGGGATGATCGATGTCCTGGGCGAACTCGGGGTCGGACATTTTGAGGAACGCCGTGGGATCGCCGGTCCGAATCATCTCCAGGAACACGACTGGCGGCGGGGCAGAGGCACCGGGTTCCGCACCCGGTGCCGCGACGAAGCCCGCCAGGAATTCTTTCTCACTGACGCGGCGGTCACCATTGGTATCCAGCTTCTCATAACCGGCCATCTCCTTGCCCGAGAGCCGCCCGTCAGCGTTCGTGTCCAGTTGTTGAAACTTCTCCTGAGCCTGGCGTGCCTGTTCTTCCGGGCTGGGGCCTGCGAGTTGTTTGCGATCAGCGGCCCGACCGGCATCGAACTCGGCTCGCGTGACCTCTCCATCTTTGTCCGCATCGTACTGCACAAAGCCCGAGACTTCTTTCCCAGACAGCGTGTCGTCCGCGTTGGAGTCCAACTCTTTGAACACCTGACCATCGTCCATGGCTAGAATCCGCTGCCGCTGGGCTTTGACTCCGGCGAGAAACTCAGCCTTCGTCACCTCGCCGTCCTTGTCAGCATCGAACACCAGCAAGGACGCAGCCTCCGTCCCGGACAGAACACCGTCGGTATTCGTATCCAAGGCTGCGAAAGTCTCGTCATCGGTCGCCGCTGACGCCGAGGAGAGTCCGCAGACCGCCTGGACGAACAGCGTCATCCCGAACACACAGTACCAGGAGTAGTGGGATCGCAGTGCTGTCATCATGATGTGCCCCCCGAACGAGTCTGGAAATGGTGAGTGCATCAATCGACGGTTGGGATCGAGCGTAGTCCCCATCCGCAACGGTCGTGATGGTCCGACGCGCAGCATGCTACCTTTCTCTCAGGCCGTCCTGCAACAAATAACTTCAATCCTCACAGTCCGTGATCGAACGGTGTTACGCCGGGGAGCTTTGAATGTGGTACGACGTTCCGCGTCGTGAGTGACGACGCGGAGCGTCGTCCCACATTCGGTTCCCCCGACCGTTCACCCGAGGGCACTCATCAAGTACGCCCGGCCCGCAGCCAGGGCCTCGTCCAGCTTCTCGGGCATGCGGCCACCGGCTTCGGCCATGTCGGGCTTGCCGCCGCCGCCACCACCGGCGATGGCGGCTGCGGCTTTGACGCAGTCGCCGGCTTTGGCTTTCTTGAGTTGGTCTTTGCTGACGGCGGCGATGAAGGCCACCTTGTCTTCGATGACGGCTCCGAGGAGTACGGCGATGGAGCCGCCCGACGCTAGCAGTTCATTAGCGTACAGCCGCAGTTGGTCGCGGTCGACTTTTTCGAGCTTCTGGCAGATCAACTTCGAGGTGCCGATGGTCTCGGCGCTGGCCAACAACTTGGCGGCGTTCTGGGCGATGGCGGCCTTGCTGTAGACGGCGATGTCTTGCTTGAGGGCGCGGATCTCGTCCTGCATCGCGCTGACGCGGCCCGGGATGTCTCGCTGCGGGGACTTGAGCGAGGCACCAAGTTGCTTCAGTAAAGTATCCTGCTCGCGGACGCTGTCGATGGCCTTCTCGCCGGTCAGGGCCGTGATGCGGCGGATGCCCGCCGCGATCGGTTCCTCGCTGATGACCCGGCACAGGCCGACCTGCCCCGTACTGGCGAGGTGAATGCCGCCGCAGAGTTCTTTACTAAAATCGCCCATCGAGACCATGCGCACGATGTCGGGGTACTTCTCGCCGAACAGGGCCATCGCGCCGGACGCCTTGGCCTCTTCGATCTTCATGAACTGGATCGAGACCGCAGCCCCCTCGACGATCTTCTCGTTGATGATCTTCTCGACTCGCAGTAGCTCCTCGGGAGTCATCGCCGACCCGTGTGAGAAGTCGAACCGCAACTGATCGTTGTCGACCTTGGAGCCACGCTGCGTGGCGTGGTGGCCGATCACCTGATGCAGGGCGTGGTGCAGGATGTGCGTGGCCGAATGGGCGCGGCGGATGCCCGCGCGGCGCGTTGATTCGACGGTGGCTTTGACCGTATCGCCGATCTTGATTGAGCCGGACTTCAGGGAGCCCGCATGCACCAGCAGGCCGGCGTGCTTCTGGCAATCGGTGACCTCGAACAGGCCGTTCCCGATGATCGTGCCCGTGTCGCCGACCTGCCCACCCGACTCGCCATAGAACGGGGACTGGTCGAGGATGATCTGGGTGGGGACATCGGTCTGCTGGAGTTCCATGACTCGTTCGAACACGCCATCGCGAGCGACCAGGAGACCGACCACCTTGGCGGTCGACTCGGTGGCGTCATACGCCAGAAACTTCGTGTCGCCGACTTCCTGCTGCAGCTTGTCGAGCGGCCCGGCGGACATCACTCCCCACGAGCCTTGGCCGCTCTTCTTCTTGTGGTCCTCTTCGGCGAGATCAAAGCTCGGCTTGTCGACCGTCAGGCCTCGGTCGGCTGCGAGAGCCGTCGTGAGGTCGAAGACGAAGCCATCGGTCTGGTGCAGATCGAACACGGCCTCACCGGGGAGGACCGAGCCGCCGTCCTTGCGGACCTTCTCCACGAGCTTGTCGAACTTCGCCAGCCCGCGATCGATCGTGGCCAGGAAGGTCGACTCCTCATCGCGAATCGTGTTCACGACGCTCTTCTCAGTCTGCATGATGTCGGGATACGGGCCCTTCATCAGGGCGATCACAGTCGGTACCAACGTGTGCAGGAACGGCTCCTGCTTCCCGAGCAAATACCCTTCGAGCAGTGCCCGCCGCAGCAGCAGGCGGATGATGTACTCCGCTCCGTTGGCTCCGGGCGCGACCCCTTCGTGAATCGCAAACGTACAGGCCCGCACATGGTCGGCGATGCGCCGCATCGCCCGGCCCGACTTGCCGCTGTACTCGTACTTCACGCCGACCGCTTCGCCCGCTGCAATACACAGCGGCTTGAGCGAGTCGATCTCGAAGTTGCTCAGCACCCCTTGCATGACGCTGGCGGTCCGCTCGAGTCCCATCCCGGTGTCGATATTCTTCTTGGGCAGGGGATGCAGATTGTTCGGCGGGTTGCCGACGCGATTGAACTGCGTGAACACGAGGTTCCAAATCTCGACCGGCTCCTTCGCGCCGGGGGTCAGGTAGTAGATCTCGCTGCACGGACCGCACACGCCGTCCGGGCCCTGCGAGGGAGCGGAGGCGGGCCAGAAGTTCTCCGCTTCATCCAGACGCGAGATGCGGCTCGGGTCGAGTCCGATCTCCTTGTTCCAAATGCCGTACGCCTCGTCATCGTCGAGGTAGACCGTCACCGTCAGTCTCTCTTTCTCCAGCCCCAGCCACTGCTTCGAGGTCAGAAACTCCCACGCCCAGTGGATCGCCTCCTTCTTGAAGTACCCGCCGAACGAGAAGTTCCCCAGCATCTCGAAAAACGTATGGTGCCGGGTCGTGACTCCCACGTTGCCGATGTCACCGGTCCGGATGCACTTCTGGCACGTTGTGGCGGCTGTGAACTCGATCGGCCCGATGCCCAGGAACTGGTTCTTGAACTGGTTCATCCCAGCGGGGGTGAACAGGACGGTCTTGTCCGCGCGGGGGACGAGGACATCGCTCGGACGGCGGACGCACCCCTTCGACTGGAAGAAGGAGAGGTACTTTTCGCGGAGTTCGTCGGTTTTCATGAGATCGGGCAATCGGGGACTGCGGTCAGTGAAGGGGGGATTCTAGGGGGGAACGCGGGCGGGCTGAAGGGAGCGGGGAGCGGTCAGCGGTCAGCCCTCAGCATTCAGCCCGAGGGCTGTTGGCGTCATCGGATGTTTCCAGGAATCACCACTCTCCCGCAGAGGGTGACAAATGGCATCATTTCGAGAGTCAGGCATCTCCAGCGGCCACGATCACAATCACAAGGCCAGATCAGGAATTACGCCATTTTCGGGCTGTGGTCAGCAGGAATTGGCGCGCAGGATGCCAATGCTTGTTGGCACGAGCAGATGCCGTTGCGGTCAGCGACGGACCTCTCCCCACCCCGCAGGCGAGTCATCATGGCCGAACGCAAATACATTCATGGTCTCACCGTCCGCCAGGACGACAAGGCCATCGTCCTCGACATCGGCGACATGGAAATCTGGGACGGAGCAGACTTGTCGCTCATTCGCGACACCCTGATCGCCATGATCCGCAA
>JAYTFV010000098.1:0-10630 GCA_043734065.1 Planctomycetota bacterium | reverse complement strand
GCCGAACCAGCGGACTCGACTCACAGGGCGCTGCCCTGGGCTGGTTTGTCGGTGCCCCTTCGGGGCGGAAGAACGGAGCGTTCAGGGGATGAGGATGCGAAGTGCATCTCGCACTCTGGCGTTGGTGATGTGCGACTTCCGCAGGGGAGGACTAGGGCTGGCCATGACCTGCTGCCGGATCGAACTCCACCCGCTCATAGACTTCAGCCAACGGCAATTCGATCCCGATTTCCGGCAGAGGCAGCTCGGCGTCTCGTCCCGCGTACACCTCGCGGACGAAGCCATGTTCGGTTCGGCGATAGGCGATTACAACGGCTTCGTCCTGTTCCACGAGCAGATAGACTTTCAGTGACGGAATCGTCAAATAGCCATCCCGTTTCTCGCCATCGTCCAAGCGGCGCGGCGCGTCGGACAGCACCTCGACGACCACCACGGGGTCATCCTGGAATGAATCCGAATCGGGATTCGAGCGACACACCACCGACGCATCCGGGTAGTAGTAGCGAGTGTGTGTCGGTAGGAGGATATGAATCTTGGTATCGTTGTTGAACGGCTGGCACGGTCGGCCCTTCAGACGTGACCACAGCATGCCGGTGATGTTGACTGTAATCGTATTGTGGCGGTTCCCAGCCCCCGCCATCGCATGGACCGTACCACCGATGTATTCATGCTTCACCGGAGAGACGAGTTCCCCCGCCAGGTAATCCTGCTCTGAGACCAAGTTCCATTTGAGGGCACCGGTCATGGGAAAGCCTGACTGATCGTTCGAGACAATGGATCAACGACTCACTCCCTGCTCGAAGTTCGTCGACAAGCAGTGTACTGCCCGAGAGGACAACCACAAAATCTCGCCGGAGAATTGAATCTCGCGAACTCATGGCAGAGCCAGTCGCCCAGGCCCTGACTCAGGTGCTCCCTCTGGCTCGCGGGGCTCCGCTCCCACGTCGGGTCCATCCAGAAACTCCTCCAGGACGGTCGTCGCATAGGCTCCCGGTGGCAGTGAAAACGCCACTCGGACGCCCAGCGGATCGGCGTGGACCTCCACATCCGTCGGATACACCACCACGGCTCGGCGGGCTCCCTGCATCAACTGGCTGAACAGTTCGAAGTGCTTGAGTTGCAGGCCGGAGGCGTCGAGGACGGCCTGCTCCAGACGCAGGGCTGCCCCCAGTGGCGACTTCATCTTCACGCCGAACATGGGGCCGGTGGGGATCACCTCGCGCGAGTCGACGCGCGGTTGATCGAGGGCCGGGTCTTCCGTCGTGAAGCACCCGCCCGAGGCGATCACCTGCAGGACATCCCCCTCGATCACGCGATGGAGCAGGGCTCTCTCTTGTCGCACTTGCACGACCGCGTTGAATAGATCCGACTGCACCGCCGACAGCGCGAACCGCAGGAACCAGCGGCGGCGGCGCGGGTCGATGTCGCGGGCGGTCCGCGCTCCCGACAGCAGATCACGCCCCCACTGCAACGTCTCATCGCCGATGCCGAATCGCTGGTCGCCGTACCGATTCGGGACGCCCTCCTGACAAATCTGCTCTGCAATTCGCGAGGCGATCGCCAAGGCGTCCACATCCTCGGTCCGCACCCGCACCTCAAACCTGTTCCCGACCAAATGTCCGGGCCGCAGCTTGTTCCGATGCCGACTGGAAGAGAGGATTCGCACGAGACTCTGAGCTGCGAGGTCATCCAGAGCAGACAGGCGGCTCTCGGCCTCTCCCGGCACGGAGACCCACTGCCGCGTGATAGCCCGGCGGTCCTTTTGCCCCGCCATGCCGATCGAGTCGCGCGAAATCCCCAGCGCCCGGCTCAACTGCCCGGTCAGGTACTCTGCGGAGACATCCCGCTTCTCGATCCAGAGATAGAGGTGCTCGCCCTCGCCACAGGGGAGGTACGCCGGAAGCTCGTCGACGACGAAATCTTCCGGCTCGACCTTGATCCTCCCACGCAGCCGAACCGGCAGAGGAGGGATCGGCTCGGCGGCGGGAGATGTCATGGAGGTGAGTTCTGGCTAGAGCGTCGTGCCACATTGGTCGTGCGACAATGGTTACTCGCTCTGCAGCAGAACCAGCTTGGTCGAGTTCCCGCGCCGGACCTGCAACAGAATACCATCTTCCAGCTTCGTGTCGTCGATCACTTTCTCAAAGGCTTCCAAGCTGTCGACTTTCGTCTGGCCGACTTTGGTGATCACATCGCCGCTCTGAATTCCGGATTGAGCAGTGACGGAGCCCGGCTTGACCTGAACAATCACGACTCCCTTGAGTCCCGGGACACCCAGCTCATTCGCAGTTTCCGCGGTCAGCGTTTTCGCGGTGAACCCGAGCTTCGAGACCTCCGGCTGCTTCTCGGGCGACTCGTTCTGGGGACTGCTCTTGGTGTAGTCGGCGGAGCTGCGCTGTTCGAGAGTGATGTCCAGCTTGATCGTCTTTCCATCGCGGAGGATCTCGGCGGGATAGCTCTTGCCGGGCTCCAGCAGTTCGACAAACTCTTGCAGGCTGGGACGGTTCTTGACCGGCTTTCCCGCGAACTTCACGATGATGTCACCCGGTTCGACTCCGGCCTTTGCGGCGGGGGCGTTGGGCAGGACTTCCATGACGGCCACGCCAGAGGTGATGCCCAGGGCCTTCTTCACCGTGGGCTTCAGATCATCCAGCGTGACTCCGATGAAGGAGCGATGGACGGTCCCATCTTTGCGGAGTTTCTCGACAATCTGCCGAGCCTGGTTCGAGGGAATCGCGAACCCGACGCCGTCATAGCCACCGCTGCGAGTCGAGATGGCGGTGTTGATGCCGATCACCTCGCCGTTCATGTTGACCAGCGGACCACCGCTGTTGCCGGGATTGATCGCAGCATCCGTTTGCAGGAAGTGCTCGCGGCCATTGATGTCCAGCCCCTTGCGATCGGTCGCCGAGATGATCCCGGCTGTGACTGTCGTCCCCAGATCAAAGGGGTTGCCCAGCGCCAGCACCCAGTCGCCGATCTGCATGGCGTTGCTATCGCCGAAGTTCACAGCGGAGAGCGGTTTATCGGGCTTGAGTGTGATAATGGCGATATCGGTGACAGAGTCGCCCACCCATTTGTCGGCCTTGATCTCCGTGCCATCGGTGAAGCGAACCATTACTTCGTCCGCCCCCGTCACGACGTGGGAGTTGGTCACGATCACCCCACTGGCATCGATCACAAATCCAGACCCCGCTCCATGCTGTCCAGGAATCTGGAAACGACGACGACCGCCCTGTCCTGACCCCTGGCCCCGGCCTTGGCTGAAGAACTCGCGGAGAATCGGATCGTCACCAAAGGGAGAATTCTGCAAGGGGTCGGCCCCATCGCTGCTGCCTGCGTCTTGCTCCACCATGCGAGCCTTGGTCTTGGTCTCGATGGCCACGATGGCCGGAATGGCGGACTCCGAGACCGTGCGAAACGCCGCAGACAGATCCTGCGGTGACTTAATGATCGTTTTCGGAACAGGCAGGTCCGCTTGCGTCCAGCGATGCGCGACGGCCCCAATTCCCGCCCCGACTATCAGGCAGGCCAGCCAGAAACTCGATCGACGAGGAGAAGTGGTCATTCAAGTGACTCCTTAATGTGTGTGTTCTGTCAGGTCGTGGGATAGGCTTCTCGCCTGTCATTCTCACGTGGGACAAGCTTCCAGCCTGTCAGGCTCATGAAGTGTGACAGATTGGAAGTCGACCCTTCGATTCAAATCGTCCCCCTCATATTGTTTTCAGACGGACGGAATTGTCTACTGTTCATCTGTGCGGATTTGTGAGGCTTGGGCGAAAATCGCAAAGACTCACTGGCCGTTGCCGCTCAGGCTCGAGTTCGGGTGCCGATCTCGGCAGATTCTCGACGCGGTCCCGAGGAGTGGAGCAATTCGAATGCCAAGAGACCAGCGCTGGTCCGACCCGGACGAGGACTCCGACCCGGACTGGGACGACGACGAGGACTACAGCCCCGAGGATCCGTCGACCACCACCGACTGCATCCAGTGCGGCTGCGAAATCTACGACGACGCCTCCCGCTGCCCGCTGTGTGGCGAGTACCAGGTCGGCGACCGTTCTCACTCCGCGTGGGAGGGTCGCCCGTTCTGGTGGAAGCTCGGCGGGCTACTCGGCATTCTGGCGGTATTGATGGGCATGCTGGTGTTTTGCTTGTGATTCGCTGTAGTCTACACTCGCCTGCCCCTTCTCTGCTCATGTCATCTCACTGCGAGCCTGTCATGTCATACGCCATCGAACCCGATGAGGAGCCCCAGGACACCCCGACTCCACAGGCTCCCGTGTTCGACGATGCGCTGCGGGCGCAAGCGGAACAGCACGCCAAGTCCGGCGTCAACTGGTTCTTCTGGATCGCGATTCTGTCGCTGGTCAATACCGTGCTGGCTCATTCTGGTGCGGATTTGCACTTCATTATCGGCCTCTCCGTCACCGCGATTGCCGACGGGATCGCCATCGAGATCGGTAAGCAACAGCCGCAACATGCCACACTGGCGATGGGCATCGCCATTGGATTTTCTCTGTTCGTGGCGTTGGTCGTCATGGGGTTCGGCAGGCTCTCTCGCCAGCGAATCCTGTGGGTCTTCGCCATCGGCATCGCGTTGTACCTGCTGGACGGAGTGGTCTATCTGCTGCTGGGAGACATCAAGAGCGCCGGATTCCACGGTTTCGCCCTGTTCGGCATGATCCGTGGCTGGATGGCTATGCGCCAGTTGGCCCAACATCCGGTGGAAGAGGACGAAGAAGAGGATGTGACAGACGAGTGACCCGTGGGAATCCAGCCTTCAGGCTGCATTGTGCGTCCAAACGAGGTCCATGACTTCCGAAGACTTCGGAAGTCTGATGGGTATCAACCCGGGGCAGGCTCAAGCCAGGACTCCAACGGGCTGCTTGGCTCAAGGCTTTGGCCCCACTACACTTTGGCCGACCAGTCCCCAACCTCCTCGCACGGCCACATGTCCAGCCTTTCCCCCACTCTCGACGATCCGCTCACGGCGGTCCTCACTCGGCTTCGCAGCCGTGTCGACGAGAGATTGCGGGCGTACGTCACGTTCTCCGAGGACTGCCCACCCCAGCTCGGCGAATCGATGCTGTACAGCGTCGCAGCTGGCGGCAAGCGGGTACGGCCCGTGCTCACGCTGCTGGCCTGCGAAGCCTGCGGCGGGACGATCGAGTCAGCGCTCCCCGCTGCTTGTGCGATCGAACTGATCCACACCTATTCGCTGATTCACGACGACCTCCCGGCAATGGACGACGACGATCTCCGTCGGGGGTTGCCGACCAATCACATCAAATTCGGTGAGGCGACCGCCATCCTCGCCGGGGACGGGCTACTCACGCGGGCCTTCGAGATCATCGCCCGCGACGTGCAGCCCGCCGAGGTCGCAGTCGCCTGCTGCGTGGAACTCGCGAGTGCTGCCGGAGCCGAAGGGATGGTTGGCGGGCAGCAGGCTGACCTCGAAGCCGAAACCCACCCGATCCGCACGATCGAACAACTCGAAGCGATTCATCGCCGAAAAACGGGGCGTTTGCTTTCCGCAGCACTCCTCATGGGCGGTCGCATCGCCGCCACCAGCCCGCAAAATCTACGCAGCCTGCAAGTCTACGGTGATTCCATCGGACTCGCCTTCCAAATCGCGGATGATCTGTTGGATGTCGTCGGCGATGCGGGCAAGATGGGGAAAGGTGTTCGCAAGGACAAGGGCCTCAACAAACTGACCTACCCGTCGCTGCTCGGCCTGGACGAAAGCCGACGACGGGCCGAGGCACTCGTCGAGCGCGCGTGCGACGCAGTGGCAGTCTTCGGTTCGAAGGCCGTGT
This sequence comes from Planctomycetota bacterium, assembly GCA_043734065.1. Classification (GTDB taxonomy): domain Bacteria; phylum Planctomycetota; class Planctomycetia; order Planctomycetales; family Planctomycetaceae; genus TH-plancto1. The sequence continues at coordinate 4,814 of JAYTFV010000098.1, read as the reverse complement.
TCTTGCAGGCACTCGCCCGCTACATCATCGAGAGGGATCATTGATGGACTACCAGTTGCTGCCCCTGATCGCGTCGCCCGCTGAACTCAAGGCGATGAGCGATCCTCAACTGGTCCAACTGGCCCAGGAGATTCGCGATGCGCTGTGCGAGATCGTCAGCGACCGCCCCGCGCACTTCGCCAGCAACCTCGGCGTCGTCGAACTGTGCATCGCCCTGCATCAGGTGTTCGACTTCTCGAAGGACCGGCTGATCTGGGACACCGGCCATCAGATTTACCCGCACAAGCTCGTGACCGGGCGGTTCCCACAGTTCAACACGATCCGCCGCAAGGGGGGCCTGATGGGCTACCCGAACCCGGCGGAGAGCATTTACGACCTGTTCGTCACCGGGCACGCCGGGGCCAGCGTGTCCACGGTCCTGGGACTCAAGGCCGGGGACGATCTGCTCCACCCGGAAGAGGGACGCAAGTCGGTGGCCGTGATCGGGGACGGGGCCTTTCCGTCGGGGATCGTGTTCGAGGCGTTCAACAACGCCGCCGGACTCGACAAGGATCTGCTCGTCATCCTCAACGACAACAAGATGGGCATCTGTCCCCGCGTCGGCGGGCTGGCCAAGTACCTTGACAAGGCCCGCGCCGCCCCGTTCTACAACGGCCTCAAGAAAGATGTCTCCTGGCTGCTCAACAAGCTCCCGCTGGTGGGCGAGCCAACCCGCGAGATGCTGGGCAGTGTGAAAGAGGCCGTGAAGGGCTTCCTGCACGGCGGGAAGCTGTTCGAGGAGCTGGGCTTCCGGTACATCGGTCCGGTCGATGGGCACGACTTGAAGTCGCTGCGTGAATACCTCTTAATGGTCAAGGAGATCAAGGGGCCGGTCCTGCTCCACGTCTTCACCGAGAAGGGCCACGGGTTCAAGCCCGCCGAGGCCGATCCGGTCCAGTTCCACTCGCCCGCTCCGTTCTGCCGTGATGACGACTCCGGCATCATCTTCCTCAAGAAGGGCTCCAGCCGGGCCTACACCGACACAGTCAGCGATGCCATCCTCGCCAAGATGCGGACCGACTCGCGAGTCTGCGTCCTCACCGCGGCCATGTGCGAGGGCAACAAGCTCCAGGCCATCCGCTCCGAATTCCCCGACCGCTTCTTCGATACCGGCATCTGCGAGGGACACACCGTCGCCTTCGCCGCGGGCATGGCCAAGGCCGGAATGCGACCCATCGTCGACATCTACAGCACCTTCCTGCAGCGCAGCTTCGACCACATCTTCCAGGAAGTCGCCCTCCAGAACCTGCCGGTGGTCTTCGCGATGGACCGGGCCGGACTCTGCGGACCCGACGGCCCGACGCACCACGGCCTGTTCGACAACAGCTACATGCGGGTCTTTCCGAACATCACGATCATGGCCCCCGGCGACGAGGCCGATGTCGCCCCGATGGTCGATCTGTCGCTCAAGCTCAGCGGCCCCTCATCGATCCGCTACCCCAAGACCAACGTCGCCACTGTCCCGCGCGATGTCGCCCTGGTGGAGTTGGGCAAGGCCGAAGTGTACTCAATGGGCAAGGACGGCATCTTCCTGGCCTTCGGCACGATGTTCATCGACTGCGTGAAGGCGGCCGAGAAACTGCGGTCGGACGGTCTCGATGTCGGCGTGGTCAACGCCCGGTTCCTGCGTCCGCTCGACCTCGCCCCAATTGTCCAGACGATCGAGCAGGGCGGATTCGTAATCACCGTCGAGGAAAACACCCTCAACGGCGGCTTCGGCTCCGCCGTCCTAGAAGCCGCCAACGCCGCCCACCTCGACACCCGCCGCATCAACTGCCTCGGCATCCCCGACCGCTTCATCGAACACGGCGAACGTAACGAACTCCTCGCCGACCTCGGCCTAGACGCCGTCGGCCTCCTCATGTCCGCCCGCGCGATGGCCGAGAAAACCCCCGTCATGTAGCACGACGCTCTGCGTCGTGACTCATTGCATTGCCGCGATCAGCCAGAAAAAGACTCGAAGCTCCATTGGGACGTTGATACAATGATTTACGGTGGACTCATCCGCGAATCGGGAGCATCAACATGGACATGAAGAAGATCGCATCGCTGACAATCATCTTGGCTTCATTGTCCACCATGACCTGCTTACCCGAAACAGTTCGCGGTGAGGATTTGCCGCCCACTCGCGAATACGCATCCCCTGCCGACCCTGCACATGTCAATGACTTGGGGTTCGAGTTGTTGAAGATAGCAGGAGCGAAGAAGAGCAACGCCATGGTTTCTCCTTGGGGAATCTGGGCCAGTCTTCGGATTCTGGTGGAGGGATCGCAAAATGAAACTCGGAAAGAACTTTTGGCGTTGATTGGCCCCTCTGGCGGAAAATCTGAGAAGACGCAATCCGCAACCTTCTTGACATCAGAGTTGCTGTTGAGGAAATCGCATGTTGCGTTGACAGATCACTTCAAAACTTTTGTTGCTCAGCAGGGAATCGAATCTGAGGAGTCGCTCTTTGACGATGCTGCAAGAGTCAAATTGAATGGATGGATCAATGATCATTCTGGGAAGATGATCCCTAACTTTTTCTCCAGTGAAAACTGGAACCCTGATGCCGAACTGATGCTGTGCAATGTCGCTGCGTTTCACGGACTATGGGCCAATGAGTTTCCGATGCTCAAAGACCGAAAAGATCCATCTAAGTCAGTTTCAGTTCAGGAATACTTCCGAATCGATGAGCAGACAAGAAAACGAATACCTGTCATGCAGGATACACGTCCTTTGCGATGGTTATCAAACGATGACCTCAAGTTCAACTCAGTTGTGCTGCCGTACAAGGATGAAGGTTTGGTTGCAGTCGTGATTGTGCCGCAGACGGATTTTGGACTCCCTGCTGTCTTGGACAAGATCAATTCGACGCATTTGGCGGCGATTCTCACGAAGGCTGAACTTCAGAAGGTCATGATCGTTCTCCCGAAGTTCTGTCTCGATCATTCCATCAATGTTCTGGATGCCATTCCGCGGATTCAGATCGCGGATACCGATAAGGCGGACTTTTCGTTGATGACCAAGAACCGCACAAAACTTTCCCGAGTGCTGCAGAAATCGAGAATTGAGGTGGATGAAAAAGGAACTCAAGCCTCCCAAGCCAATCTCACCGAATCCGTCCCAGCCTCAACGTCAAATGGGGGGAAACTCAAGCAATTGATTGCTGATCAGCCGTTCCTGTTCTTGATCGTGCATCCCAAAGGTTTGGTTTTGTTTGCGACGGCAGTATGGAATCCGACTGCGATTCCCACGAGCGTGTCGAACTGACCAAATTGCGGATCGATTTCTTGAGAAAATGTTTGACATCCGTGTGGGAATACGCAGAATGGGAGGTATGGCGTCCCAAGGTTCCTGATGATGAGGTGTCGAATGAGCTTCCTACGCACTGCCTGTGCAATCGTGTGTTCGGTCGTGGTTCTGTCTTCGGCGAATTTCGCCCAGGCGCAGACAATCGCCAGAAAGGTGCATGTGTTGATCTATGCTGACACATTGGATCCAACTGGAAATATCAGCAACGGATCTAAGGCGAATGCTGAGAAGTTGCAGACGTTATTCAGTGATCAGGTGACCTATAAGTTCAACGGCCAGATCACTGCGAACGGAGTGCAAGAACCAAGAACTGGCGCAGACTGCACTGTCGCTAAGTTGAGGGCAGATATCGCAGCACTTGATGTCCAGCCAACAGATACAGTTCTTGTGTACATGTGTTGTCACGGGGGATTCCAGTCCGGTGGACAGTTCATTGCAATGTCAGGAGGTCCCGGCGGCAATAATGGTCAAATTCGGCGATCGGAGATCGTCTCATTGATTCAGGCAAGAAATCCTCGCCAGTCAGTTCTCATCACGGACAGCTGTGCAAACAACGATGGGAGTGCAGGCCCGGCAGCCCTTGAGTCTGCGGCTCCTAAGTCGAAGTTTCTTGCTGGTCTGCTTCTGTTTCACTCGGGGACTGTCAGTCTCAATGCATGCAGCGTGGGAGAGTTCAGTTGGTACTACACAACCGCAGGTGAGGGTAGCGTTTTTACAAACGCTTTCGTGGATGCATGTGATACTCTCTCACCGAAGAGTGACGGTAGCGATTGGACGTGGGAGACGCTCTTCAATAAAACCAAAGGCATGATTCCACCGACTACTCCAGCCAAAACGCAAACCCCAGCCGTATTCTAAGTCTCCCTTCTTGTTCGGATCATTCAAGACTGAAAGCGAGTTCAACTACCATGTCTCAATCAAAGCGTGTTCTGTTCGTCGCAGTCCTCGGACTCTTGGCATTGTTCACGGATGTTTCAACAGCTCAGGCGGACAGCTACTACCGCATCAACATGCGGGCATATCGGCGGATGATGCACTATCAAGGGCCACACCCTTTGATGGACCGATTCTGGGGTGTCGTGGATAATCAACTTCTGCAGCAGGGCGGACTGCTCGAACAGTTCTTGAAAGCCCTCCTGGCAAAGAATCTCCCCGCAGCCAGCGACACGTCGATCGCCCAGCGTCCCGTGAAACGTGACACGGACCTCGCAGGCGCTCAAAACAAGATTCGTGAAATGTGCAAAGATCGGAACATCCCATATGAAGAGATCGAATTGAAGACTCAGCCGCCGGTGGGAACACCCAACGGAAACGCGGATACTGACCTCGTCAAGTTCAGAACCGTCATTGGCATCGCACCCTCTCAGCTGACGCAATGATTGCTAGTCCTCCCCTACATAATTGACCTATCACCAATTGCCGGATCATGCTGAAATCCGTTCTTCGAACTCACGGAGGAGAGTGGTATGGCAGGCAGTGCG
>JAYTFV010000097.1:0-3470 GCA_043734065.1 Planctomycetota bacterium | reverse complement strand
GGCGGGGTGGCCCAGACGCTGCTTTGAGCGTCTGGGTTGTGCAACAACAAGAGGTTACAGAGGACACGCTCGCCCTTCAATCCCTCTTGTTCCTGCGTCACCCAGACATCCAAAGCGATGTCTGGGTCAGCCTGCCGCGAAACCGGAGCGGTCTACGACATGCAACGCGAAGGGGACTCGGCAGACTGACGTCTGCCGCTCGCTGGGTTATTTCCCGGCCACGGCTTTCGCCCTTCGTTGCAGGAGGATATTCACCCCCTTCTTGTTCGACAGGGCGATATCGAGCAGCCCGTCGCCGTCGATGTCGCCGCTCATGAACTGGGTGCCGACGCCGGTGTCGTTGCCGGCGGGGATGGCGTGCTTGGTGAACTTGGGGCCGTCCTTCGAGCGCTCGATCTCGTACCAGACCATGATGACCGGGTCATTGGCACCGGGGTCGCCGCCGTTGTGGGCGTAGTAGCGTTTGCCGGTGATCATGTCCTTCTTGCCATCGCCGTTCACATCTTCGAACAGCAGGGCGTGGGTCTGGGAGAAGCTGTCGTCGATCAGGTGGTAGGTCAGGCCGGGCTTCCCCTGCTTCTCGCCGTTCTCGAACCACCACACGCCGTGTTGATGGGCACAGGTCATGAGGAAGTCCATGTCGCCGTCGAGGTCGAGATCTTCGGCATAGATATCCGCCCCGGTCTTCGGCTGGCCGTTCTCGCCCAGGGCGTGTTCGTGGAAGGCCCAGACCTTGCCATCCAGCGTCTCGGGGTGCTGCCACCAGCCGTGCGGAATGACGACATCATTCTTGCCGTCGCCGTTGCAGTCGGTGACGCCGATGCCGTGGTAATACTTGAAGGTGCCGTTCTTCCCCGGATCCCCCGGTTCGCTGATCGCCACGAAGTTCCACTTCTGGTAGACCGCGTCACCGGTCGGGATCTCGATGTACCCCATTTGAGCCTCGGGCTGGCTACCGATGACGAACTCGGGCTTGCCGTCTCCGGTCAGGTCTTTGAACTGCGGCGACTCGTTACAGATGCTGTGCCAGATCAGATGCTGAGCCCAGTGCTTCTCTTCACCCTTGGGGTTCTCGTACCAATGGAACGGTTCGCCGGGGAAGCCGACGACGATGATGTCCATCCAGCCGTCCTGGTTGATATCGTACGCCCAGTTGCAGAAGCTCTGGCTGTAGCCAACCCCGGCCCAGTAGTCGCCAGGCTTGCGAATCTCGTGCTGTTTCCAATCGGGGGCCGAGTACCAGACATCTCCGGCGGAAATGTCCAGCTTCCCGTCCTTATTGAAGTCGCCGATGGAGACTCCCTCGGACCGGAACCGGGCATCGAGTTGGACACGCTCGAAGGTGATGTTGGCGGCGTCCTCGGCCCGCAGCCGACCGGCATTCACGACGAGAGACAGGCAACCGAACGCGAGAAAAGCAAACCGCCGCATGGGCCACTCCTGGGAAACGACCGGAGATTGGAGATCACCGATCCATTGATCGGCGTGAATCTGGTATACCTCATCGCGGATGTCGGAACAAACGAACCGAGACTGGACCTGTCCCGGATGCATGCCACAGCTTCTCCCGCCGAACCCGCCTCCGGGACCGGATCGATCCGCATCGCCCTCCTCGCCGCGGTGGCGATCACGGTGTCGTTGTATTTGCAGTTCAGCGGACACCACGAGCAATTCCTGGGACTGCTGACGTACCAATGGCCGCTGGCGTTCGCCTTGATCGGCGGAGGCATTCCGCTGGTGTGGCAGTTGCTGCGAGGAGCGATGCGCGGCGAGTTCGGGTCGGACCTGCTGGCGGGGATTTCGATCGTCACCTCGGCTCGGGTCGGTGAACCACTGGCTGGGGTGATCGTGGTCCTGATGCTCTCCGGGGGGCAGGTGCTGGAGTCGTACGCGATCAAGCGGGCCTCGTCCGCGCTGGAACTGCTGGCCCGCCGCATGCCGCAGGTCGCCCATCGTCGGGAGGGGGAACAGACCACCGACATCGCCATCGATCAGATTCAGATCGGCGACCTGCTGTCGGTCTTCCCGCATGAGACCAGCCCCGTCGACGGCACTGTGACCGAGGGCCACGGGACGATGGATGAGTCGTACCTGACCGGGGAACCGTACCAGGTCGACAAGGCCCCCGGCTCCGCGATCATCTCCGGAGCGATCAACGGGAACGCCGCCCTCACCATCCGGGCGGACAAGCTGGCCATCGACTCGCGCTACGCCAAGATCATGGAGGTCATGCGAGCTGCGGAAAGCCGTCGGCCTCGCATGCGTCGGCTGGCCGATCGTTTGGGAGCGATCTACACGCCGCTGGCGATCGTGATTGCCATCGGGGCCTGGGTCTATAGCGGCGACCCGCACCGATTTCTGGCGGTGCTGGTCACAGCCACTCCCTGCCCGCTGCTGATCGCGATTCCGGTGGCGATCCTGGGAGGCATCTCACTGTGTGCCCGGCGGGGGATCATCATTCGCGATCCCGGCGTGCTGGAACGGATCGATACCTGCCAGGTGGCCATCTTCGACAAGACCGGCACGCTGACCTATGGCCGACCGAAGCTGGAGAAGGTCCACCCGGCGGTGAATCTCAGCACGACCCAGCTCATCAGTTGGGCCGCTTCATTGGAGCGGTACAGCAAGCACCCGCTGGCCGAAGCCGTGGTCGAGGCCGCCCGCGAGCAGGGGCTGCCCCTGATCCAGGCCGAGTCGGTCAGCGAACTCCCGGGCCAGGGTCTGACCGGCACCGTCGAAGGGCACGTACTCCGAGTCACCAGTCGCAAGAAACTGCTCGCCACCACCCCCGATGCAGCCCACCTCCTCCCCGCTCAAGCCGCCGGATTGGAGTGCGTGATCCTCGCGGGAGGGCATTACGCCGGGACGCTGCAGTTCCGCGACGAACCGCGAGTCGACGGGCACTCGTTCATCAGCCATCTCGGTCCGCAGCACCAATTCGAACGGGTGCTGCTCGTCTCGGGCGACCGGGCTGAGGAGGTGAATCACCTGGCCAAACTGGTCGGCATCACCGAGGTTCTGGCCAGCCAGACCCCCGAGCAGAAGCTGGCCATCGTCCGCGAGATCACCCGCACGAAGGCCACGCTGTTCCTGGGCGACGGCATCAACGACGCCCCGGCCCTTTCGGCGGCGACGGTCGGAATCGCCTTCGGAGCCCAGAACGAAATCACCTCCGAAGCCAGTGGGGCCGTGATCCTGGATAGCTCGCTGGCCAAGGTCGACGAGCTGATTCACATCGGGCAGCGGATGAAACGCATCGCCCTGGAAAGCGCCGGGATCGGCATCGCGCTGAGCCTGACCGCGATGCTCTTCGCCGCTGCGGGATACATCACACCGGTCAACGGGGCGTTGATCCAAGAGGCCATCGACGTGCTGGCCGTGCTCAACGCCTTGCGAGTGCCGTGGATGACTAGCAGGCTGACGGATTACGAGTGACAGCTCTGTCGCAGAATTCGTCAGAATTCTGCGAC
>JAYTFV010000096.1:0-12134 GCA_043734065.1 Planctomycetota bacterium | reverse complement strand
TTCGGCGACTTCGGAGAAGTCGCCGACACTCAATGCTGAAACGCAAACTCCTTCGAGTTCAACAACGCCCAGAACAGATCCTGCAACACCTCGCGGCGGTCGGTCCCTTCCAGGGCCTGCTTGACCACCTCACGTTCTGTATCGGCGGGCAGGCGGCTCAGCGTGCAGAGATACAGCTCGTCAATCACCCGATCGTTGTCCGGCTGGGCGGCCAGCAACTGCTCCAACCGACCGGTCGAGGTCTTCAACTTGTTCGAGAGGCCGTCGCTGTTTTGCAGGTGCAGCAGTTGCGGCAACGTGACATCGCCGGTGCGTTCGCAGGCACACGCCGTCGTGCGTTCCGAGCGACCAAAGAGCGACAGGAAGTACGAGTCGGTTCCGGGGTCTGGCACCTGAATCGCCCGCACGCCGAGTGGGTAGCTCGGGAACTGCTCGGGGTCGCCAGTGGCTTGGCAGATCGCGTCCAGCAGCACTTCGGCGGGCAGTCGTCGCGCGTAGTGGTGCGAGTAGAACCGGTCATCGCGAAAGTTTGACGGCCGGGTTTCCGACGACAACTGATACGCCCGCGAGTTCATGACGAGCTTCATCACATGCCGCAAGTCGTAGTTGTGGCTCACGAATTCGCGGTTCAGCAGCTTCCACAAATCGCGATTCGAGGGCGGGTTCGTGGCCCGCAGATCGTCCACCGGCTCGACCAGACCGACGGCGAAGAAGTGCCTCCATAGGCGATTGACCATCGCTCCCGAGAACTGCTCGTTCTGCGGGTCGGTCATCCAGCGGACCAGTGGCCGCCGAGGGTCTTCGCCCACCGGACTGTCGAGAACCGAGCGGTCGAGCGGCTGGGCTTTCATGGGCTGTCCGGTGCGCGGCTGGCGGGTTTCGACGGCTCCCTTCCGGGCTGACTCGATCTGTTGGCGAATGTCGGCGAGGCGCTTGTCATAATCGGCCAGCTCCTTCGCATGGTCGCCCGTGGTGGCCTGCAACTCGTCCCGCTTCTTCTGCTCGCCCGCAAGATCCCGCTGCAGATTCTGCATCTGCCGCGTCGCGACTTGCAGCGTGCTCGCCGCCTCGCCGGGGTTCTTGCGGTCCAGGGCCACGCGTGTGAAGAACGCGGCAAAGTGGTAGTAATCGTCCTGCGTGTACTTCTCCAGCGGATGATTGTGGCACCGCGCGCAGCCGATGCGCGTGCCGAGGAACGCTTGGGCCACGGAGTCGACGACCTCCGATTCCTCAGAGGACTTCTCCCCCACCGTCACGATGTAGTATCCGACCTCCGGGTGCTGATCGCAGGAGCCCTCCGCCAGGAGGACATCGCTGGCGATCTCGCGCCAACTGCGTTTGGCAATGAGCTGTTGTCGCAGCCACTGGTGCATCGCGCGGACGCCCTTGGTCCCGCGCACGTCGTGGTCGCGCTCCTTGCGGTTCTGGAGCAAGTCCCCGAGTTGCAAGGCCCAGTAGTCGATGAATTCCGGACGGGAGAGCAATATGTCGATCAACTGGGTCCGCTTGGAGGGACTCGTGTCGGCCAAGAACGCTCGCACTTCCTCCGCAGTCGGCAGCGTGCCGATCGCATCGAGGGACGCCCGCCTGATGAACGTCGCATCGTCGCACAGCGGCGAGGGCTCGATCCGCAGCGCTGCCAGCCGCGAGTAAACGTGTTCATCAATGGCATTATTGCGGGCGGTATACCATTCGAGCTGAGTCGCCGTCTCGTGCGGCATCGTCAGTGTCGCCACGCCAACCTGCCCTTGGAACGAGGCCCGCACGACCGCCTCTCCGTGCCGCAACGCCTGCACAACGCCCGCATCCGAGACCTCCAAGATCCCACTGTTGTTGGAGGCGAACTGCGTCATCCAGGTCACGTCTCGCTTCTGACCATTACTGTAGACCGCGGTGACTTGGATCGGGCGAGACTCGTTGAGTTTCAGCGTCGCGGCCAGCGGTTCAATCTCCAGCCGCTCGACCGCCGGATCGCCCACCTTCGGTCCCGGCGTCCCGGCGATGATCCAGTCGAGGAGTACCTTCTCGGCGGGGCTGCCGACGGCAAACCGTTTGCCCCCTCCATGCGGCAAGGCCCCGACCGCCTTGCGAAGCAGCAGGCTCTCCGCCGGTGCCAGCGGATTGACCCGGCGACCCTGCGACTCGCGGGCCAGCGACTCAAAGTCACCCTCGGGAGCATACCCCCGCAGCGACAGCTTAAACCCATTCTGCCCCGCCAGCTTCCCATGACAGCCGCCCGAGTTGCACCCAAACCGCGTCAGAACCGGCATCACGTCATTGGCGAACGACGGCCCCTCGGCCCGAGCGGTACTCGCCAGCCCCATCAATAGCAGTGCCGACAACACGGCAATCCCCACGCGAGTCGGACGAACGTTCATTCAGGTTCCAAAGGGTGTACCGATCGGTCCGCAGAGTCGAGAAGTCCAAAACGATGTGAACACCCCGCGCTTCCGTACATCCACGGATGATGATGTATTGTCGCTGGCCAGCAGGACGAACGTCAATCCTGGATGAGCTCGTCCGAGTTACGGTGTGGGGCTCCGCGCTCCGCTGCGCAAAGACTTCGCGTCGCGGCTACACAGCTTAAGGCTGTCTCTTGCGCATCCCCCCATCCGCTCCAGGCTCGGGATGCAGCCTTGTTGGACCCCGGCAGGGGGCTCAGCCATTCGCCGGTGGTTGAGCGCAGCGACACCAACGGTTGGCGGTCGCCAAGAGTAATCCATTGCGGCGGGATGGCAGAGAGCGCGAGACGATTCCCAAGGCGAGAACCCTGCCCGTGAGCCGCATCTCTGGCATCCCTCCGGGATGCGGGCCACGCGCAAAATCCAGCCTTAAGCTGTGTAAACGGGGTTTCACATTCTCCCGGGTGACGTTTTAGATGCGCGCAACACTTACGCGATGATGTTCTGGATCACCTTCCCGGCCACGTCGGTGAGGCGAAAGTTGCGACCGTTGTACTTGTATGTCAGCTTCTCGTGATCGAGTCCCAGTAGGTGCAGGATCGTGGCGTGCAGGTCGTTGAGATGCACGCGGTTCTCGGCGGCGCGGTAGCCGATCTCATCGCTCGCTCCGTAGGTCGTGCCGCCCTTGATCCCGCCACCCGCCATCCAACTGGAGATGCAATGCGGGTTGTGGTCGCGCCCCGGCTTGGCCCCGGTTTGGGCGATCGGGAGGCGACCGAACTCGCCGCACCAGATCACCAGCGTGTCATCGAGCAGCCCGCGCTGTGCCAGGTCCGTGAGCAACGCTCCGACCGGTTGATCGGTCTCTTTTGCAAAGCCCGAGTGGTTCCCGTGGATATCGGCGTGGCCATCCCACGAGAGTTGATTGTCCATCCCGCCGGAGTAAATCTGTACATACCGCACGCCGCGCTCGAGCAGCCGCCGCGTGGTCAGGCACTGCTTCGCGAAGGCATCACACGGATCGACCCCGATGCCATACATGTCCTGAATATGCTTCGGCTCGGAGGCGAGGTCGAGGGCCTCGGGAGCTGCGGTCTGCATGCGGTAGGCGAGTTCGAAACTCTCAATGCGGGCAGCCAGTTCGCCTTCGTGCGGTTGCTGCTCCAAGTAGTTCTGATTGAGTTGTTTGAGCAGGTCGAGCTGGCCGCGCTGCGACTCGTTCGTCATCTGTCCCGCGCGGATGAGGTTATCGATCGCAGCCCCCTGCGGCTTGAGGTGCGTCCCCTGATAGACCCCCGGCAAGAACCCCGCACTCCAGTTGGCGGCGTGTCCCTTGGGCAGCCCGCGTCCCTTGGGATCGCTGAAGACGACGAACGCGGGGAGGTTGCTGCTCTCGCTTCCCAGTCCGTACGTGACCCACGACCCGACACAAGGGAACCCCATCCGCGGGATTCCGGTGTTCATGGCGAACAGCGCCGGGGAGTGGTTGTTCGATTCGGTGTACCCCGAGTGGATGAACGCCATCTGGTCGACATGCTCGCCGATGTGCGGGAAGATCGACGAGATCATTTTGCCGCACTGCCCGCGCGGCGTGAACTCAAACGGCGACTTCATCAGATTGCCGACCGAGTCCTTGAAGAACCCGGTCGTGTTGCTGAAGTCGGGATCGAATTCCTTGATCGACTTCCCGTTCCACTTTTCGAGGGCGGGCTTGTAGTCCCACGTATCGACCTGGCTCGGGCCGCCGTTGGCGAAGATCCACACGACGCGCGTGGCCTTCGCATCGAAGTGCGGCTTGACCGGAGCCAGCGGATTGAGCGACCGATCGCCCAGGCCGCGGGGAGCGGCAGCGGCCTGGGAGAGCAGCCCCTCCTGGGCCATCAGACCCGCCAAGCCGAGCATGCCAAACCCGCACCCGGCCTGGCGGAGGGCTTCGCGACGACTGAGGAAGGGGATCGACATGCTGTACTCCCGAGAGGCTGGCCAAGGATGCAACAGATTCAGTTTATCAGACGCCGGACCGGTAGGGAGCGCCGTAGGACGGGCTTTTCAGCCCGTCCCTTGTCGGATGTGGACAAGACGGAGTTGAGCAGCTCGCCATCAGGCGAGCTGGGTCGTGTCAGCCTCTGGACTCCCTCGATCGCCGCGAGACTTCGGGGGCTGACGCCGTCCGGCTCGCTGGTTTTGGGGTTGAAGGGACGGCCTGGAAAGGCCGTCCTATGGCGCGCGCCGCGAACGAACCACCGCGACTAAATGCTTCAGCACTTCATCCGGGGTACGGCTGGTCGTATCAACGATGAGGGCGTCATCCGCCGGTCGCAGCGGGGCGATCTCCCGCATCTCGTCGCGATCGTCACGCTCCTTTTGCAGTCGCATCAGTTCATCGATCTGGATCGAGTGCCCCGCCTCGGCCATTTCCAACTGTCGTCGCAAGGCCCGCACTCGCGGGTCGGCGGTCAGGAAGAACTTGCACTCGGCATGTGGGAAGACGATGGTCCCCTGATCGCGGCCTTCGCTGACGATGTCGCGACCGACGGCGATGTCGCGCTGCTGCTGGACCAGGGCTTCTCGCACCGCTGGATTCTGAGCAACGATCGAGGCGGCATGGCTGACTGCCGGAGTGCGGATCAAGCCCGAGACATCGCGCCCATCGCACAGCACATGCCCCGAGAGGGCCTCAATTTTTACCGTCGCTGCGATCCGGGCCGAGTGGGTTTGATCGTGTGCGTCCCCATCTTGTTTGAGGCAGCATAGCGCCACCGCGCGATACATCGCCCCAGTGTCCAGAAAATCGAACCCCAAGCGTTCGGCCAACTGACGCGCAGCTGTGCTTTTGCCGACTCCCGCGGGTCCATCAATGGTGACGATCATTGTGAGAACGGCTCCGGACCGTGAGGGGCGAGTGTGGCCAGATCGTAACGGATGGATCGGAGAACGTCTTGCTCCTGCGAGGTGGAAGGCGACCGTCGATGCCATTCCTTGCATCTCACTTTTGCCGACCCCCGCTCAGTGCTTGAAGTGCCGCTTCCCGGTGAAGATCATGGCCATGCCGTGTTCGTTGCAGGCGGCGATCACCTCGGCGTCCATCTTTGAGCCGCCGGGTTGAATCGCGGCGGTGACCCCGGCTTTGGCAGCCGCATCAATACCGTCGCGGAACGGGAAGAAGGCGTCGCTGGCCACCACCGCACCGCGGCTACGGTCGCCCGCTTTGTGGGCAGCGATCCAGGAGGAGTCCAACCGGCTCATCTGCCCGGCTCCGACGCCGACGACCATGCCGCCGTGAATGAAGACGATGGCGTTCGACTTGACGTGCTTGCTGACGTTCCAGCCGAAGGCGAGGTCACGCCGCTCGGCATCCGTGGGCTGGCGGTCGGTGACCACACGCCACGTCGAGGTGTCTTCCGGCTGGTCGTCACGTTCTTGCACGAGCAGTCCCCCGGTGACGCGGCGGTATTCGAACGACCGGGCTTGATGAGCGGTGAAGTCGGGGCACCGCAGCAGACGCACGTTGTTCTTCCACTTCGGCTTGGTGGTGAGTACTTCAAACGCCGCTGGCTCGTAACCGGGAGCGATGATCGACTCGATGAACCGGTTCGGCTCGCACAGACGCTCGGCCGTCGCGACATCGACGGTCCGATTGAACCCCAGCACGGACCCGAATGCACTGATCGGATCGCCCTCGTACGCCTTGTCGAACGCCTCTTCAAGCGTCTTCCCGATCGCACAACCGCAGGGGTTGTTGTGCTTGATGACCACAGCTGCGGGGTCGCTGAACTCGCGGACGATGGCCATCGCAGCGTCGAGGTCGAGCAGGTTATTGTAGGAGAGTTCCTTGCCGTGCAGCTTCTCCGCAGCGGCCAGCGAGGCCAGCGGCGGGTTGCGTTCGGCGTAGAAGGCGGCGGCCTGATGCGGGTTCTCGCCGTAGCGCAGAACTTCTCGCCGCTCGAAGGAGAGACCAAGTTCCGCCGGGAAGGGCCGCAGCGTCTCATCGGTGGCGGTGATCCGGTCGAAGTAGTCCGAGATCGCTCGGTCGTAACGGGCCGTCATGCGGAATGCATCGAGGGCTAGCAATCGCTTGGCCTCCAGCGTGAGCCCCTTGCCACACAGGGCATTGAGTACCTCATGATACTGCTCGGGCTGGGTCACGACCGCGATGTAGGCGTGGTTCTTGGCTGCTGAGCGGACCATGCTCGGGCCGCCGATGTCGATGTTCTCGATGGCGTCGTCGATCGAGACGTTCGGCTTGGCGACCGTCTGCTCGAACGGGTACAGGTTCACGACCACCAGTTCGAACGGCACGATCCCATGCTCGCGAATGGCGGCTGCGTCGTGGGGGAGGTCGGGCCGCCCGAGGATGGCACCGTGGATCTTGGGATGCAGGGTTTTGACCCGCCCGTCCATGACCTCGGGGAAGCCGGTGTAGGTCGATACGTCAATGACGGCGAGGCCCTGCTCCTTGAGGAACTTCGCTGTCCCGCCGGTCGAGAGGATCTCGAATCCGAGCTTCGCCAGCCCCTTGGCAAACTCGGCCAAACCGGTCTTATCACTCACACTGATCAGGGCACGACGAGGAAACGCAGACATGCGGGCAATCGCTAAAACAGAGGCAGGAACGGTGAAACCGACTCTACCGGGAGGGGGGGCAAGCGTCAAACGGGAGGAGGCCGGTCCATTGACCGCTGACAGAGACGGCTGACGAGGACGCACACGACCGCTGAGATGAGCAACTCCCCGCCCCACAGGACGAGCGGGCGAATGCGTCTCAATGCGGGCGAGTTCATCCGCCTGCGTTGATAATCCGTGAACGTCGGAACCAGCGCCTCTTTCAGTTGTCGCTGGACTTGGAGCGATTGGGCCATCTGCTCGGGAGAACCGACTTGCTGCGGGATCGGGATCATCGGCGTGCGCCGGGCGGTCTCTGTCTTCAACTCGTCATACCCCCAATGAGCCAGCAGCCCCAACGCGAGCAGGGTGACCAGTACGCTGACCCCGGCGACCAGTGACTTCGATCGCACTCCGAACGAGCCAGCAGTCCAGCTGCATGCGGCACCAATGCAGGCGGCCAACGCCCAGGAGTGTATCCCGAGGAACTTCATGCGAGGCGGCATGGAATGGAAGACGGGAGCGAGCAACAGGCCCGCGAGCGCGCAGGCTCCCAACCAGAGGAGGAGATTGCTTTCGTGGGATCGCGGGATGGCCGTCTGTGTTTCAGGCTGCATCGAGAGGGGGCTCCGGAATGTCGCACGACGCTCCGCGTCGTGAGTCACGACGCGGAGCGTCGTGCGACATTGGCGTCGTGCGACATTCTTACACCTTCGACTCGTCGACTTCCAAGCCGAGCTGGCGCATTTTGCGGTACAGGTTGGACCGGTGCAGACCGAGGACGCGGGCGGCTTCGCTCATGTTGCCCTGCACGCGTTTGATGGCCCGCTTGATGTACTCGATCTGGAAGCGGTCGCTGGCCTCGGCGAGGCCGTAGCCATCGGAGAGATCCTGGAACGAATCCTTCTGCGGACTGAGGATAAAGGCTAGATCGCTCACCTCCACCGACTTTCCGGCGGAGAGGAAGGCGACACGCTCCATCAGGTTTCTCAGCTCTCGCACATTCCCTGGCCACGGGTGCCCCTGCATCCGCTTGCGGGCGTCGTCGGAGAGCGACAGCTTCGGACGGTTCGCCTGGCGACAGAAGCGGGACAAGAAGTGCTCGGCCAGCGGCATCACATCTTCCGGGCGGTCGCGCAGCGGCGGGATGTCGACGGTGACGACGCTCAGGCGATAATAGAGATCCTGGCGAAACTTCTTCTCGCGGACCATCTCGGTCAGGTTCGCATTCGTCGCCGCCACGACTCGCACGTTGACCGGGATCGACTGCGTCCCGCCGACGCGGGTGATGACCTTTTCTTCCAGCACTCGCAGCAGCTTCGACTGACCAGCGGGAGTCATGTCGCCGATCTCGTCGAGGAACAGCGTGCCGCCTTGAGCCAGTTCGAATTTGCCAACATGGGTGGCATGGGCATCGGTGAAGGCCCCCTTTTCGTGCCCAAATAGCTCACTTTCCAGGAGCGTTTCCGTCAAAGCCGCACAGTTCACGGCAATGAACGGATGACCAGATCGCGGGCCGCGATAATGGAGAGCCTGGGCGGCAACTTCTTTCCCGGTTCCGCTTTCCCCGGTGATCAGCACCGGGAGGTCAGTCGCAGCCAAGCGTTCGATCGTGCCCCGCAGAGCCTGAATCGCGGGACTTTCGCCGATGATGGTCGAGCTGCCGGTGACTTGCTCGGTGAGTTGGCGGTTGCTGCGGACGAGGAGGTCGCGTTCCTGGGCGTTTTCCACGGCGACAGCGACTTGGATCGCCAGCTGGAAGAGCGATTCCTCATCGTCATCGGTGAATAATCCGCCGTTCTTGTTAATGAGTTCGAAGGCCCCGATCCGCTGTCCGGCAGCGTTCTCCAGAGGCACACATAATAGTGTGCGTGTGCGGTAGCCCCCCTTGTGGTCGACGCTCTTGTCGAATCGCGAATCGGCGTAGGCATCGTCGACGCGAACCGTCTTGCCGGTCTGGATCACTTGGCCCACGATTCCGCGATTGTCTGGCAGCCAGAGCTTGCCGCCCTCGACGCCCAGGGCTGGACAGGCGACGAGTTGCTTCTGGTCGCGGTCCCACAGGAAAATACTCGCCCGGTCGCTGTCGAGGAGCCGCATGGCCTCGCGAGCGATGGTTTCGAGAAGCTCCTGCGGCTCGCGGGCACTGGCGAATGTCCTCGCAATTGCCAGGGTGGTTCGCAGACGCTCAAGCCGCCGCGACAATTTTTCCGTCGTCCCCAGAAATGTCGCGGCATGAGACAGAATCCTCCCGACCAACTGCATTTCCGGCAACTGCCCTTCTGACAGTCGACCGCCCGACAAGCACAGCACTCGGTGATCCCCCGGCGCGAACGGAATCGCCGCACCTGTGTCCCCTTGGATGTCCGACCAGCCAGCGGCGTCGCGGTCAAGGGCCTCGTCCATTAATTGGTTGGGGAGACCGTTTCTGGGTCGGATGCCATGTTCCGAAATTACCGCCCAGGGGGGTGTTCGAGTCGCAATTCCGGCCCATTGCACATTGAAGTATGTGCCAATTTGCCGCAGGGCGACTGCTGCGAATTTCAGAAAGTCAGAGTGAGAACAGGACAGCGCCGCCAATCGGTCACACAATTGAGTGAGTCCGAACTGTGGGTTCGAGTGGTTCAGGAAGGGATGGTCATGCCAGTTGAGCCAGCGAGTCGACACGGGAAACTCCGTTATTGGTGCGACGCGGACAATTCGAGGACACCGGCGATTGTATCCGCGTCGAACGGATAACTTCAAGAGGTCAACGTGACAACATCGATTCAAATTTTCCCGGCACGGGATATGCGGACACTTGGGAAGTAGTGTCTTCGAGAAAACTTTCCGGAAAAGAGATTCGCATGCGAACTTTTTTCTGATCCAAGCGTCCAACAGACACGTACATAGATGCAACGAGGCCGAAAGTCCTCGCACACCACAGAAGTGGCGACATCGTCGCGGTTGCGACCAGCCAGGAAGTCGCCTGAACCCGAGCAACTCCTCTCATGATGAGAGTCGAGTCCCGGACGTTGGGAGGATTCCAACCATGTCCCGTTACAGTCATCCCGCTCTTCGACAACTCAACGAGCAACTCACTCGGTTTAGCCCGGTTGACATTCGCGTTCAGCAGATGGACCGCGCCGAGCGACTCATCACCGACCTTGATGAGGCCACCGAGTACAAATACCAGGATCTCGTCGAGAAGATCACCGGTTATCGCCCCGAGACGTACCCCGATCTGAAGATCGATGGAGCCACCGCGAACCACGATATTCGCTTGCTGGTGGAGGATCTCTCCGCCAGCGCCAATCTCCCCGTCGATCAGGCGGGCGAGCAGGTGCTGACCGTCGATGACCTCAGCAAGAAGTACAACGTCTCGACGAAGACCGTCGACCGCTGGCGCAAGCGCGGCCTCGTCAGCCGCCGCTTCAAGTTCGGCAACCGTTCCCGCGTTGGCTTCCTGACCTCCTCGGTCGAACGCTTCGTCCACCAACACGAAGACGAGATCCAGCGCGGCTCGAAGTTCTCCCAACTCTCCGAAGAGGAGCGGCAGGACATCATCTTGCGAGCCCGGAAGTTCGCCCGCGTCGGGGCTTGCCCGTCCGAAGTCAGCGAACGCCTGGCTCGAGTGTTCAGTCGTTCGCCGGAGACGATCCGCTACACACTGAAGCGTTTTGACGCGGAGCATCCTGAAATCGCCGTGTTCCCAAACGCTACAGAGCAGCTCTCCGACGACCAGCGGACCGAGATCTACAACCGCTTTCGTCGCGGCACCGCCGTCGATGTCCTCGCCGGGGAATACTGCCGGACGAAGGCCTCCGTCTATCGCATCATCACCGAAGAACGCGCCCGGCTCCTGTTCGAGCAGCCGCTCGACTTCATGGACAACGTCGCGTTCCAGTCCCCGAACGCCGATCGGGAGATTCTCTGCCAGGCTCCCGAGAACGACCAGAAGGCGGGCAAGGTCAAGCCCCCTCCCGGTCTCCCTCCGTATCTGTCGAGTCTCTACTCGATTCCGCTCCTGAACCGGGAGCAGGAAGCCCACTACTTCCGGAAGTTCAACTACCTGAAGTATCGGGCCAGCAAGCTGCGTGACCGCATCGACCGCCAGCACCCGAAGTCGAGTGACCTGGAACTGCTCGAAGGTCTCATCGAGCAGGCTCAGCAGGTCAAGAACTTCCTGATCCGCAGCAACCTGCGGCTGGTGGTGTCGATCGCCAAGCGGCACATGTCGCCGTCGTCGAACTTCTTCGAGATGGTCAGCGACGGGAACATGTCGCTGTTCCGGGCCGTCGAGAAGTTCGACTACTCGCGGGGCAATAAGTTCTCCACGTACGCCACCTGGGCCATCATGAAGAACTACGCGAGGTCGATCCCCGCCGAATACACTCGTCTGGACCGGTTCCGCACCGGCACCGACGAGATGTTCGACTACTCGACCGATGAACGCCGCAACCCCTACGAAGACCAGCGCACCAACACTCAGCAGCACCAGGTCATCATGTCGATCCTGGAACAACTGGAAGACCGCGAGCGGAGCATCATCATCCAGCGTTTCGGCCTGGAAGATGGCACCGAACCGCTGACTCTGGAACAAGTCGGCGAGCGGCACAGCGTGACCAAGGAACGCATCCGCCAGATCGAGACCCGCGCCCTGCAAAAGATCCGCAAGATCGCCAGCGAGGAGCACCTCGACATCCCGGGGGTGTAATGGCGGGCGAACAGACGAAACCTACCGGGTAGGACGGCCTTTCCAGGCCATCTTTGGGTCTTTCCCGATGCGAGACGGCCTGGAAAGGCCGTCTTACGGGGATGAGATTTCCGACCACTCGCCCATCGGCCCCGTGGGTGAATGCGACAGCGAGCGGGGGACATCAGTCCCCCGTGTTCGTTTGACCCCCTCCAACCGAACGGGGCCGGTGGGCGATACGGGGCGTCTCCCCCACGACGCGA
The DNA here is from genome assembly GCA_043734065.1 of Planctomycetota bacterium. GTDB lineage: Bacteria > Planctomycetota > Planctomycetia > Planctomycetales > Planctomycetaceae > TH-plancto1. The sequence continues at coordinate 192 of JAYTFV010000096.1, read as the reverse complement.
CGCACAGGCGAGCCGGATGGCGTGAGCCTCCGGACCATTCCGGCGTCGGCTCAGTCCGGGGGCTGACGCCGCCCGGCTCGCGAGCGTCCAACGGCGGTGGCCGCGTCTCCCAAGATAGCGGCAGCGAGCGGGGGACGTCAGTCCCCCGTGTTCGAGCGACGCTCTCCGGCAGAACGGGGCCGGGTGAGCGAT
>JAYTFV010000095.1:0-4644 GCA_043734065.1 Planctomycetota bacterium | reverse complement strand
CGCTTCGACTTGGCGGTTACCCGACAACCCGCATCACTCGAGGCCGAGGTGACTGGCGAGGTCTTCTCTCGTGCGACTCTCTCATTCGCGACTCTCCCCGGCTTTCGCCGACGCACCCTGACTCCTTTGTTTCCTTTATGTCCTCTCACCTTTATGTCCTCCTGGAACCTTTCTGTCCTCTCTGTTTGTCCTCTGGCGGCTCCCCTCGCTCACGCGTCGGGTTACTGAAGTCTGTGTTATTGGGCTGACGCCGCTCGGCTCGCTGGTGACTAGTGACTGTCTCCGGTTGAGAAACCGGGCTGCCGCAGAGACAATCTCTCGGATGTATCGATCCATCTCAACCCTCGGCGCGGCCCAGAACCGGCTCCCGCAGACACTCGCGGTGATTCAACACGGGATCACGCGGGGGTTGCATCGGGGGGTGCAACTGTTTGTGTCTCGCGATCGGCAGCCGGTGGTCGATCTGGCCATCGGGGAGAATCAGCCGGGCGAGGCATTGACGAGCGAGCACATTCTCCCGTGGCTGAGTGCGGGGAAACCGATCACGGCGCTGGCGGTGATGCAGCTGGTGGAGGCGGGGTTGCTCGATCTGGACCGACCGGTGAGCGAGGTGATTCCGGAGTTTGGTCAGCAGGGTAAAGAGAGCGTGACGACGCGGCATCTGCTGACCCACACCGCGGGGATCGAGGCGGTCGCACTCGGCTGGCCGAATACCTCGTGGGACGAGATCATCGCCCGCATCTGTGCGGCACCTTTGAAGGCTGGGGCGGTCGCGGGCGAGGCATACGCCTATGACCCGCAGCGCAGCTGGTTCATCCTGGGTGAGATCATCCAGCGGCTGCGAGGGCGACCCGTGGCGGAGGTGTTGCGAACGGACATCTTCGAGCCGTTGGGGATGCGTGACACCTGGCTGGCGATACCGGACTCGCGGTATGCGGAGTACGAGCTGCGCCTCGGATGCATTTATGTGGCGAGTGCCGGTGAGTTGAAGCTGACCCACGGACACCTTCGCGAGACCGTGACCTCGCCCGCACCCGGCAGCAGTTGTCGCGGGCCGATTCTGGAACTGGCGAGGTTCTATGAAATGTTGCTGTGCGAGGGGACATGGGAGGGACGGACGCTGCTGAGTGCGGAGTCGGTGCGGCAGATGACCGCACGACAGCGGGTCGGGAAGTTCGACCAGACGTTTCAGCACACGGTCGATTTCGGGCTGGGACTCATCATCAACTCCAACCAGTACGGGGCGAATACGATCCCCTACGGGTTCGGGAGGCGAGCGTCGCCGGATTCATTCGGCCACGGCGGCTCGCAGTCGTGCATCGGGTTCGCCGATCCCGAACATCGTCTGGCAGTGGCGGCAGTGGCGAACGGGTATCCGGGCGAGGTGCCGCATAACCGGCGGTTCCGGGAGCTGCTCACGGCGTTGTATGAGGATTTGGGGGAGCGTTGAAGGTTTATCGTTGATGGTTGATCGACAGAGGGGGAAAGAGGTTGAGGGTTGAGTGACGAGACTCACAGCGGCCTTTGTGGTGCATCGTTCGACAGCTGGCGCTTCATGCGGGTTCCGATGGCCGACCAGCGAAGGGGTTGGGGAAAGGCTGACAACGGTTCCAGCGCCTCATCACCGAGATCACAGCGGTCCAGAACCAACTCTCTGAGTTCGGGCAATTGTTGGAGGTGCCGTACGCCCACCACCGTGACTTGTGTCCGCGCCAGATCGAGTTTCCGGAGACGGGGCAGGCGGCGGATGTCTTGCAACCCGTTGTCAGTGATCGCTGTCCCGTCCAAGTACAACCACGTCAGTTGAGGATGGTCGGCGATGCCTTGCAGGATACTGTCACCGGCATTGGACCCGGTCAAATGCAGGTACTGGAGATGGGGCAATTTCGCGTAGTCGATGGTCTCCTTCGACGACAACTGACACTTCCAGACTTGCAGCTCATACAGCAATGGAAGATTCTGAAGGCTGCGAAGACCGTGCAGCGTCCCCTCGGCGAGTTGACAATCCTTCACTCGGAGTACGGAGAGAGAAGGGAACCGATTCAGGACTTCCAAGTCCTTCGGTGTCAGGTTGGACTTCCCGAAGATGACCTCAGAAAGGCTCTGTGTCGGAATCTCTCGCAGGTATTGTTCCGGGTTCTGGGTTCCCGACCGGAAGACGATCAGGTAGGGATCTCGTCGTCGCGGCACCAGAGATTGAAACCGAGCCGGAACGAATCTCGCCCAGGGAAACGGTGTCGCCATGACATCCATGACATCGGCGACTTCCCGGAGCCGAGCCACCGCCGAGTCCGAGCGTTTGTTTCTGAAGTGAACCCAGAACCGCATCCCTCCGCACAGCATGATCCCGATCAACAATCCGCCCACCCAGCGGACCCAGCGACGAGGTTTTCGGAGAGGCTGCACGGGTTCGTGGGTCACGGGGGAGTCTCACTCAACATCTGGGGCAAATCCAAGTCCGCTCGTATTCGGCAACGACACACGAGTCTGCTTCGCCGTCCAGTGCTTCAAATTCGGCATGGCCGACAGCACCTCGCGGACCTCGTCGCCGAGGGGACAACCATCCAAATCCAACTCCTGAAGGTTCGGTAGCTGTCGAAGTTTCCGAACCCCCATCGTCGTGATGCGTGTGTTTTGCAGGTCCAAAGATCGCAGCGATCGCAACCCCGAGATGACCGTCATCGCGGCGTCATCCGCATTGGTCCCATAGAGATAAATCTTCGTGACAGGGGCCTCCAGGTTCAAGAGGCCGATGCCCGTGATCCAGGTCTTTCCCAGATGGATCTTCTCCAGTTGGGGAAGTCGCCGGAGATGTTTCAACGTCTCGTCACTGACCGTCGACGAATTCAAGTCGATCCTCCGGAGATTCGGGTGATCGGAGATTCGTCGCAGGGTCCGTTCGCTGACGTTGGACCGGGAGAGGTTGATAGAAATCAGATGCGGGAGCGTCGGGAAGTCGATCTCGTCGTGCGACGACATCGTACTTCTCTCCAAGCTGAGGTACGTGAGCAGTGGTAGGTTTTGGAGTCGATTCAGCGAGCCCTCGGCCAGTTGGCACTCGCGAATGGTCATACTGCGGAGGCTCGGATGATGGGCGAACTGTTCCAGATCGTCCGGAGTGAGATCTAACTGGTTGGTATTGATACTGCTGAGTCGCAATGACGGGATATCTCGAAGGTATGCCCCAGGGTTCAGCGTCCCCGGTCGGAATTCCACCGAGAGAATCTCTCGGCGATGCGGAAGCAGAGATTGAATTCTGCCCGGAATAAATCGAGGCAGGGAAAGCAACGGTGCATGCCATTCGCTGAAGGAGGCCACGCCACTGAGCCGCTCAATCGCTGCGTCTTCTTGCTTCGATTTCCAATAGGCGTCTGCGAAAGCCCCCGCGATCCCCACAACGATCAGGAGAATCGCAGCCGTGAGCGGACGCCGCCAGCGACGGGGTTTCAGCGGTTTCACGAGATCACTGGTCATCGCGGAGACTCACTCGACATCGCAGGCGGCGGGTCCACACGATCGGCATTCAGCAGCGCCAAGACCTCGGGAGCGTGAAACACCCGGCTCGACTTGCGGGTCGGGTCGGTCTCTTGCAGGATCCCCAGTTCCAACAGCTTGGCCACGTTCATCGACGCCGCCCGGTAGGTCACTCCCAGCAGCTTTTGCATGAGCGGAATCGTCACATACGGCGACTGCAGCAAGTGGTCCGCGATCAGCAGCACGTTCGACGACACCGACGATTTCTGAAGCCGCTCGCGATACGCCTGTTGCAGGTTCAGCAGCCGCCGGGCCCGATTGGCGGCGTCTCGCGATGGCTCTTCGATCCCTCGGGCGAAGAAGTCGATCCACTCCGTCCACGTGCCGTTTTTGCTGACCCGCAGCAGGTGGTCCTTGTACTCGTCGTCATGCCGTTCGAGGTACGCACTCAGGTACAGCAGCGGCTGGGACAGGCATTTGCGCTCGCACAGCATGAGCGTAATCAGTAGCCGTCCAATACGCCCATTGCCGTCCATGAATGGGTGGATCGCCTCGAACTGATAGTGGGCCAGGGCCAACTGCACCACGACCGGCAGCTCACCCGGCTTGTTCAGGAATTTTTCATAGTCTTTCAGGAGCTCGGTCAGGTGTTCCGCTGCGGGCGGGACGAACCGGGCCTCGTCGAAACTCTGCCCCTCGCGACCGATCACCACCGGGCAGCCGCGGAACCGGCCCGGCCGTTTCTCGCTCCCCCGCACGCCGGTCATCAGCTTCTCATGCACCTCGCGCAGCAGCCGCAAGCAGAGCGGTAATTCCTTCAATCGCCGCAGCCCGTGGTCGAGAGCCTGCACATAGTTCAGCACTTCGCGGCGGTCTTCCGTGTCCGCCACCGGCTGATCGGGCTGGACTTCGAACAGCATCAATTCATCGAGCCGTGTCACCGTCCCCTCGATCTTGCTCGACAATACCGCCTCGCGCCGCAGGAACGGCCCGATCAACAAATAGGCATTGGGGAGAAGCTGACCTACCACAGGGCCTCCGCATCTAAATCGAACGGACCAATTGTTGCAGTGTCCAGTCATCCGTCAAGGGCCTGTTTGGAAGCGGGCCGCCGCGTGAGGAGTTCAGACGGAGCGACGCATGTCGACGAGCAGTGCCATTGCAAAGATG
>JAYTFV010000094.1:0-3129 GCA_043734065.1 Planctomycetota bacterium | reverse complement strand
CTTCCCACTTCAGGTAGGCCAGATCGCGGATCGCCTCTTCGCAGGAATCCATGAACTGCTGCTGGGTCTGGTAGACCACAATGATGCGTTTTTCTTTGGGCTCTGGCGGAGACGCCGCGACGCCGTTGGTCGCTGCCACGGCTTTCTTTTGAATCGTCTCATCCCGGCGGGTCAACGTGGAATTGGTCATCTCTAAACTCCCTTCGAGAAACAACAGGACACTCCGGCGCAGAATCATGTTATTCAGAGGATCTGTCGATGCAAGACAATTCAGGAGGGATTTTGTAAAATTGTCATATAACATCCCGGAAACTCGACTCGGGATTCTCGGGATGGCCTGCGCAACTTGGGAGGATTGGGATCACTCCCACGTGACAGTCTCCTCATGGAATGGGGATTCCAACCAGTCTCCCACTTGGCAGGCGAGGACTCACCGTCTACGCTTCGCAACACCCAGCAAGGTTTGAGCCTGAGTCACTCGGTGCAATGAAGAGATCGCAGTGGTATCATCCACCGCGCTGCGAGGAGCCGTGACATGGTTTCCATCCTGGTCGTCGATGATTCTGCCGTCGACCGCAAACTGGCAGGAGGACTGCTGGCCAAGCAGGATGGCTGGGTTCCATACTATGCCAGCGGTGGAAAAGAAGCGGCCGGTTGGCTCCGCGAACATACTGTCGATTGTGTGGTCACGGACCTCCAGATGCCCGAAATGAACGGGCTGGAGTTCGTGCGGCACGTCAAGTCGGAACATCCGCTGATCCCCGTCATCTTGATGACCGGACAGGGCAGCGAGGACATCGCCGTCGAGGCCCTCGAACGCGGGGCGGCCAGCTATGTGCCCAAGCGGCTGCTCGGAACAGACCTCATCGATACCGTCGAGCGGGTGCTGACCCTGGCGGGGGAGAAGCGGGTCCGCCGCACCCTCATCAGCCGCATGCAGACCATGCGGACACATTTCGTGCTGGAGAACGAACCGGCGATGCTCTCCTCGATGGTCTCTTACTTTCAGGGGCTGATCGTCGACATGGGGATCTTCACCGAAAGCGAACGACTCAAGATTGGCGTGGCCCTGGAAGAGGCCCTGCTCAATGCCTCCTACCACGGGAATTTAGAGGTCAGTTCGCGGCTGCGCGAGATCGATCACACCACATATTACGACCTGGCTCGCGAACGCCGGTTGCAGGATCCCTACCAGTCGCGACGTATTTATGTCGATGTCGATCTCTCCATTGAGGGGGTGAAGTACGTCATTCGTGACGAAGGCCCCGGCTTCGATCCCAAGAGCCTGCCCGACCCTCGCGACCCCGTCAACGTCGAACGACCGAGTGGCCGGGGGATGCTGCTGATGCGGACCTTTATGGATCGTGTCGAGTACAACATCACGGGGAATATGGTCACGCTGTTCAAGAGTGCCACCGTGCGGACTGTCCCCGCGCTGGCCGATTGAAGTGTGAGTGTTCAGTTGTCAGTATTCATTGGTCATTGGTCATTGGTCAGTGGTCAGTCGTCAGTCGTCAGTCGTGACTCACACCGGCCCCATGGTGGCCACGACTGGGCATCTGCGAGTGATGCTCTCCGATCACCAATTCCCGGATCATGCTCCATGAAACGTCGATGCTTGATGTTGTCATTACTCAGTCTGGCCTGCGTCACATCGACCGGCTGGGCTGCCAATCTCACGGGGCCGATTCAGGCCCTGAAAGCCGTCAACAAGGACGGGAAGGGCCACGCCGCCGCCATCGCCGCAGTGCGAGTGATCGAGAAGGCCGATGCGGCGGACCTGCCCGTGTTGCTCGTCGCCATGGACGACGCCAACCCGCTGGCACTCAACTGGCTGCGCGGGGCGTATGAGACGATCGCTTCACGCCCGGGGGCCAAGCTGCCGACCGAGGCGTTGATGGCGTTCCTCAATGAACGCAAGCATCTCCCCCAGGCTCGGCGGCTGGCCTACGACACGCTCAAGTCGGTCGATCCCGGCCTCGAAGAGCGGCTGATCCCAACACTGCTCGATGACCCCAGCGGCGAACTCCGGCGTGATGCGGTGGCCTACATCATGAAAGCCGCCGAGAAGCTCGCCACCGACGGCCACAAAGACGACGCCCGCCAGAAGTACACAGCCGCCCTCGCCGGGGCCGTGGACGAGGATCAGGTAAAAAAGCTCGCCGAAGTCCTCAAGGGCTACGACCAGAAGGTGAACCTCGTCGAGCATTACGGGTTCCTGACCCAGTGGAAGCTGATCGGCCCGTTCGACAACAAGGACAAGAAGGGGTTCGATGTCGCCAACCCGCCAGAGACCGAGCTGGTCTTTGACAAGGAGTATGACGGCCTCCCCGGCCCGGATGGGAAGCCGCTCAAGACGAAGTGGAAGGCCCTCGCCTCCGAGGACGAGATGGGCCTGTTCGATGTCAACAAGCTGTTCGAGAAGCACATGGGAGCCACCGTCTATACCACGACCGAGTTCGACTCGGCGACCGCCCAGGCCGTCGAGTTCCGGCTCGGCACCTCGAACGCCTGGAAGCTGTGGCTCAACGGCGAGCCGCTGTTCGCCCGCGAGGAGTACCACCGGGGGATGTTCCTCGACCAGTATCTGGTGCGTGGGAAACTGAAGGCCGGGAAGAACACGCTGCTGCTGAAGCTGTTGCAGAACGAGCAGACCGATACTTGGGCGCAGGACTGGAGCTTTCAGTTCCGCGTGACCGACTTTTCGGGCCGCGCGATTCACCCGAGCAAGCCAGTCGCGACGAAGTGACCGTCGCTACGTTCGCCAGAACGTGGGGAGGCCGGAACCAGTTTTCGAACTTCCCCTGCGGCCTCTGGCAATGGACTACGCGACATCCAATTCGCCCACCTTCTGGCGAAGGTAGCTACAGTTTCCCCTCTGTTGATCAACCATCAACCATCAACCCTCTGATCCCCCATGCGACTCCACACCACCCTCGCCGCTCTGCTCTGCCTCACCTCTCCGCTGCTCGCCGATTGGCGGCAGTTCCGGGGCAACGATGCCAATGGCGTCGCCGAGGGCCCAGCCGCCCCGACCACATTCAGCGACACCGAGAACATCGCCTGGAAGGTCGACCTCCCCGGGCGCGGCCTCTCCAGCCCGATCGTCGTCGGGGACAAGGTGTTCCT
>JAYTFV010000093.1:0-3627 GCA_043734065.1 Planctomycetota bacterium | reverse complement strand
TCGAAGCTCGGGATGTGGCTGTTTCTCGGCACGGAAATCATGTTCTTCACGGCCTTCATCGGCACGTACATCGTGCTGCGGATGGGTTCGCCCGGCTGGCCGACGGACGTGCATGTGACGCACATCTCGATCGTCGCGGGCGGGTTCAACACGTTCGTGCTGATCCTGTCCAGCTTCCTGGTCGTCCTGGCGCACGACGCGCTGTTGGGGCAAAAGTTCGTCCGGGCCTGGCACTTCATGCTGTGGACGCTGGTGCTGGGATTCGTGTTTCTGGGGGTGAAGGGCTACGAGTATTCGGGCAAGATCCAGCACGACATTCTGCCGGGTCACATTCCCGAGAGCGACAAGCAGGCGATGGACAAGGTCGTGCGCCAGTTCGGAGTCATCGTTGATTCCAAATTGGCGGCGATGTTTCCCAAGGAGGTCACTGTCACGTTTGAACTGGAAAACAGCGGCCTTGGAAAGCTCCACCTGAAAGACGTGAAACCCGCCCTGGAGTCGGTATTTCCGAATGGTGAAGAAGTCACCGCCGCCGATGAGCAGAAATTCCGTGTGCGCACAATTGCCCAGGATCAGGCGACGGTTGAGGCTGCCATCAACGCCGCATTTGCTGACGGAAAAGTTGGCCGTGTCAGGGTGGTCCGATCTGAGACAAAGGACATCACCAAGCGAGAAGAGCAGAAGACGGAGCTCGACGTTCGCATCAGCACCTTGAACGGGAAGGCGAATGCGACCGAGGCGCAGAAGCAGAAGCTGGTCGAAGCCGAGGCGGTGAGCCGGCTGTATGCCGAGCAGGTGGACTTGAGGGAGCATGTCCGCAACAACTGGACGCTGTCGTTCCCGCTGGTGGCGTTCGACCAGTACCGGACACTCGACGAATCCAGCGACGACTGGAAGAAGAAATACGACACGTGGAAGACAGTGAACAAGAAGTCGTTCGACGACGGCACGCTGAAGGAACTCAAGGAATATCTGACGGACGGAAAAGTGGGGGCCTGCACCCTGCACGATGTCAATGACAGGGTTGAACACCTCAAGCATGATGAACATCTCAAACCACTGCTGGGCTCGTTGCAGCCGGCCCATCCGATCCTGTACGGCAACCTGTTCGCGTCGAATTATTTCCTGATGACCGGATTCCACGCGCTCCACGTCATCATCGGACTGATCATGTTCGGAATGGTCCTGAAGAAGGGGAGCAGGCTGTGCCTGGCCGATGCGACATTCGTGGAGAACATCGGCCTGTACTGGCACTTTGTGGATCTCGTCTGGATCTTCCTGTTCCCGCTGATCTACATCATTTGACGACCAGTTTGATGACCGCGTTTGACGACCGCAGTGTGGCAGTTGATCTGCCGTGAAGAGGCTTCGCACAAATTTGAAATGAGACGGTTGGGGAGCCCCAGTGGATTGTCCCCGGGAGATAGCAGGATGTCAGACCACGCCCACGACGATCACGAGTTTCACTCGCACTTCAAGCTCTATCTCACGGTTTTCGCCGCGCTGTGCGGGTTCACGGTCATTTCGATCGTTGCCGACTTGGTGCATATTCCGAACCGCGCCGCTCTGGTCGGGATCGTGCTGGCGGTGGCGGTGTGCAAGGCCCTGTGCGTGATGCTGATCTTCATGCACCTGAAATTTGAGCGGGCCTGGAAATACCTGCTGCTGGCTCCGACGATCATCCTGGCGTGTACGATCCCGTTCGCGCTGGCCCCCGATGTCGGGTTTCATTACTACACGCCGACCGACCCGCAGATCGCCGAGCACGAAGCGAACGAGGCGGCGAAAAAGGCTGGTGCCGCAGGCGGTCATGCCGTGGACGGTCACGGCACAGACAGCGGCGGTGGCGGCGGGCATGGTGCCAGCGATCACAGCGGCGACGGGCATGCCCCCAAGCAAGAGACGCACCACTAAGGATCGGCGCATCAACAAATGTCGTCTTTCGCTCCGCGAAAGGACGTACTTTCGCGGAGCGAAAGACGACAATCGCGACAGTCATTTCAGATCCAATCCTAATGCGTCCCGGTGAAACGAAGTCGCCACCCATTGAAGCCTCACGCCTGAAGTGCCGACGCTGCGGGTTGGCGGGTCGCATCGGCCGCGGGGATCTCAAAAAGTTCCGAAGTTCTTCGTGAGCGACGCGACCTTCAGGACCATCGGCTCCGTCGGGATAGTGGCTGGTCTCTTGTCGTGCCAACGCGAGGTGGCCAGTCTTCCCGGTAGGGTGTGTTCCGCGGTGCTTCACGCACCGTTATCGGGCTCTGAATCGCGGCGAATCCCCGCCCACGCCAGGTTATTCGGTTGGCGATGACTGGCCATCGTTGCGTTGCCCAAGGCGACGATGGACGTCGCGGTCAATGTTGAAGCGGATGGGGCGAACGGAACCATCGCAAAAAACGAAGTGGCACACACCGGCATGCGCACTGCCGAAGCGTTCCGGCAACACGTCTTCGCCATCCGGAACGGGTGTCTCGACGGTCCAACGGTTGATGTTCCAGTCGGGTCCGCAAAGCAGACCACTGGTCGTGACCGGGGTCATCCGCTGTCCCATAGCCGATCACGTTGACCGCCTTCTCAGGCGGGCGCACAGGGGACAAGTCCAAAATATTCACTCCGCGTTGGGCTCGGCGATTCGAGTTCCGGGGATCTGGCGGGGAGTTCCGGACTGCGCGGGACGAGGAAAAAACATCAGTGATGATGCTCGAAGCACCGGGCGCGATGCTCCACGGGTGGCGGGTGGACCTTGGAGCATCGCGGGCGGAGAGAAAAGCACCGGGCGCGGAGCGGGAAGCTCGGCGGACGGAGCTTTTCCCTCCAAACCCCGAGCGATTGGCTCGAACTTTCGAGCGTTTTGCTCGGAGCGTCGAGCGATCGGTTCCGTCGCCGCAGCCTGTCACTCACGACCATTTCACTGGTTACGGATTGTTGCCCCGGAAGCGGGGATTGAGCGGCACGGAATTGGAATTGTCGCCACGCTCGCCAAGAGCGTGGGTTGTCCGCGAATTCCCCCACGCGCTTGGCGAGCGTGGCTACCCAGAGATCAATGCGGGGCGACTTAGCTGCCTGTTGAAAAACGTAGGATGGACGCCTCGTCCGTCCGAATTCCAACGGGAAATCACGGACGAGGCGTCCGTGCTACGGGTTTTTCAACAGGCTGTTAGCCGCCGGTTCCAACCGGGGGAGCGGGCGTTGCGGCCGGTTTGGCGGTGCGGGCGAAGTATTTTCCCAGCACGCTGACGACGGCCTGGCTGCCGACCGCGCCCCGTTTGGCACCCTGTTGGGCGTTGGCGTAGAAGGCGAGGTAGGCCATCAGCATTTCGCTGCCGAGCACCATTTCGGTCCCCTCGACGTCGTTGTGCAGGGCCTCCAGCGCCAGCCGGATGTCGTCCAGTTGCGCCCGCAGCGTGCGGTCCTTGTCCAATTCCGGCAGACTCACGAAGGCGGGGACGTAGTCGGGGTGGCCGCCCATCAGCGCGTGGGCGTCCTCGTCCAGCGCGAGCCGGTTGTCCCCCAGCTTGGGGAGCGTCCGCCGCTCGTCCGTGCTGAGGCTCTGACCAGAAACGGCAGATTCGTGCGGATGACCGCGATCGCGTCCCGCACAGCCGTCACCGCCGCCGCACTCAGTTC
>JAYTFV010000092.1:0-5449 GCA_043734065.1 Planctomycetota bacterium | reverse complement strand
CTTCACACTGTCGCTGCTGAAGCAGTGCAAGAATAAGAAAAGCGTGGCCATGAACCGCCGCCGCTGCGGCTGGAACGAAGCCACCCTGCTCGAAATCCTCACGGGGGCCAAGACTTAGTGACCGCTGGCCCTGCTCTGTGAACGCTTCGACTGGTCAGTCGCCCGACCCGCCGCATCACTCGAGGCCTAAGTGACTGGCGAGGACTGACCCGGTACGACTCTTTCATTCGCCACCTCTCTCCGGCTAACGCCGACGCACCCGGACACCTTTATGTCGCCCCGCTGACGTTTGAGCGAGTCCCCGTCGACGCGAAGCCGATGGATTGTGGCATGCGCCCCGGGAAGGCGAAGCTCCTGCTGAGCCGCGCGCGACAGCGGCTCGGCAGGAGCCTCGCCACCCCGCGCGAGGCGAAGCTCCACAACTCGCGTGGACGGGGAATCAGGCATCAGACCCGAACGGGGACTGGCCTGGATGAAGATTTCCGAGCCTTTTCCATCAATCAGTGTCGTGAGGGGGTAGTCTTTCGTATGACAGTATTTACTTCGAAGCGACTCTCCTGTCGATCGGAGTTTCTGATTGTTTTCTAGGCAGGGACTGCCTGATAACTACGCTACTGTGGCAACTCCCCCCATGAATGAATCCAGGAGCGTCAGCGGAAATCCATGAAATCAGTGTAAAGTTTGAAGTCTCCGACGATTTGGCACGTTTGTTGATCAACAGCAACAGAGACACTTGTGCCAGGGACCGCAGCACTCACTGCATCTCTTGAGCTTCAGTGTCCATTCGTGGATAGTCCTGGGTGGACCATTCACGGATTGGTTAGTCGCTCATCTTGCTCGATGCTCAGAGAGGTAGGGGAACCATGCGGAGGTTGTTTGCGCTCGTGTTCGGTTTTGTCGTCTTGGTGGCAGCTCCGCCAAACTTGTCCCGGAGTTGGGCAGAGGATGCTCCAGCGGCAGCCGCGGCCGCACCGGTTCTTGCTTCGCCAGCTCCTGCTGCGGAGGCCACGCCCGCCGCACCTGTCGCCGAAGCTGCAGCTTCGACTGTGCCTGAATATATGGACCCGCCGAAAGGCAGCCAGAAGTGGCCAGACCCCACGGGGGGCAATTCCGGATACTGGACGACTCCGTCCAAAGGGCCTGTCGGCGATGACGATCCCAAGCAGATGACTCCCGACAAGCTCTACGACCGCATCGCTCACAACACGTTCTCGATCAACATGGTCTGGATCCTCCTTGCGGGGTGCCTGGTCATGTTCATGCAGGTGGGTTTTGCGATGGTTGAGGGAGGCTTGTGCCGGGCCAAGAATGCCGGGCATACCTTTGCGATGAATCTGATGGTTTACCCGCTGGGCTGCTTCGCGTTCTACGTATATGGCTTCGCGATTGGCTGGGGCAACTGGTGGAACGCACCCGTGGCTCCCGGTTGGTATTCGCCGATGGGGCCGGGGACTTCAGTCCTGAATGAAGGGTTCTCGATCACGATCGCAGGCAAGTCTCTGGGGCTGTGCGGTCTGAAGGGGTTCTGCCTCTCGGGCATGGATGACGTGGGCGTCATGGCCCTGTTCTTCTTCATGATGGTGTTCATGGACACCACCGCCACGATTCCGACCGGACCGATGGCCGAGCGCTGGACCTGGAAGAATTTCTGTCTGTTGGGATTGTGGGTCGCTCTGCCGTACTGTCTGTTCGCCAACTGGGTGTGGGGCGGCGGCTGGCTGGCTCAGTCGGGCATCAACTGGGGCCTGGGACACGGGGCGGTCGACTTTGCCGGTTCGAGTGTGGTGCATGCCATGGGCGGCATCATTGCCCTCGCGGGCGGCATCGTCATCGGACCTCGGATTGGCAAGTATGTCAACGGGCAACCTCGGGCAATTCCCGCTCACAACCTGCCGTTCGTCATCTGCGGAACCTTCATCCTGGCCTTCGGCTGGTTCGGGTTCAACGCCGGATCGACGCTGAGCGGTACAGACTTGCGAATTTCCACAGTCGTGGTCAACACGATGCTGGCCAGCGTGACGGGGGCCCTCGCCTGCATGTGCTACTTGATGATTCGCGGCATGAAGCCCGATCCGTCGATGATCTGCAACGGGATGCTGGCCGGACTCGTGGCCATCACGGCTCCGTGTGCGTTCGTCGATTCTTGGGCGGCGTGCATCATCGGGGCTGTCGCTGGTGTGCTGGTCGTCGAAAGCGTGTTCTTCTGGGACCGCCGAGGCATCGACGATCCGGTCGGAGCGATCTCGGTCCACGGGATCAACGGCTTGTGGGGCACGATCGCTGTGGGACTGTTTGCCAACGGCAAGTACGGAGCGGGCTGGAACCAAGTGGTCCGCGACGACAAGGTCAAGGAATACGGCTCGGATGGTGTTCGCGGCCTGTTCTTCGGAGATGTCACGCAACTGTACGCCCAGTTGCTCGACTGTGCCACGGTCATCATCTTCGGCTTCACCATGGCCTATGTGTGGTTCAAGTTCAGCAACCTGATCTGTCCGATCCGCGTTTCGGCGGAAGACGAAGTGACCGGTCTGGATGGACCGGAAATGGGAGCGGAAGGGTATTCCGGCTTCTCGATGCGTCCCGAGTAACTCTCCCCGGAGGAACTGGATGGAGCAAACCGCAGGATCGTGAGTGGATCGGGGGTGTGTCCTCCGATCCATCGAATCGTGAACAGTTGCGTCCCGAGTCACTCCCCGGAGGAACTGGATGGAGCAAACCGCAGGATTGTGAGTGATCGGGGCGTGTCCCCCGATCCATCGAATCGTGAACAGTTGCATCCCGAGTCACTCCCCGGAGGAACTTATGAAGCAAACCGCAGGCAGATGATCTGATCGCGGGCTGGCCTTGGCTGGCCCAGCCGATCAGTCGAAACGCGAGCAGAGTGGGTGTGACGTTCTGGAATCCCCAGCTTCCAGGCGTGGCACCCACTCCTTGCATTGGGGAGTCGTCAGTTTTCAGTCGTCAGTTTTCAGTCGTCGGCTTTCGAGTCCTTCTGCCATTTCACTCCCGGGTCCTCCCCTCCTCCCCAGCGGGGTTCGTATCACTTGTCTCTGGAACGGAACTTCGTGATCCTGAAGTGGTACAGGATTCGAATCGCCACTCCAAGGGACCAGACAGATGCGTCAGCGATTGTTCGGGATGGTGTTGCTGCTGTTGTGCGGAACTGATCTGGCTCGGGGTGATGACCTCCCCGCGTGGCTCGATACGAACATGCCCGACCTGGTCCAGGTCTATCAGCACTTCCACCAGCATCCGGAACTTTCGTTTCACGAGGAGCAGACCGCAGCCCGACTGGCGGTCGAACTGAAACAGGCCGGATTCGAGACCACGACGGGCGTGGGTGGGCACGGAGTCGTGGCTCTGCTGAAGAATGGCGATGGGCCCACGGTGATGTTTCGATGCGATCTGGATGCCCTGCCGGTGACGGAGGAGACGGGGCTGGCGTATGCCTCAAAGGTCACGACAAAAAATGATGAGGGGGTCATGGTCGGTGTCATGCACGCCTGTGGGCATGACATCCATATCACGAACCTGATCGCGATTGCCCGCTACCTGGCCACGCATCGCGATCAGTGGCAGGGGACGCTGCTGCTGATCGGCCAGCCCGCTGAGGAGCGGGTCGATGGGGCGGTCGCGATGCTCAAGGATGGCCTCTACACCAAGTTTCCCAAGCCGCAGTTCGCCCTCGCACTGCATGTCGACTCTGAACTGGCTGTGGGAAAAATCGGGTTTCGAGCGGGGTACGCGCTGGCGAATTCCGACTCTTGCGACATCACCATGAAGGGACGCGGCGGGCACGGGTCGAAGCCAGAAGCCTGCATTGACCCGATCGTGCAGGCGGCCCAACTGGTGATCGATCTCCAGTCGATCGTCAGCCGCGAGGTCTCGCCGCTCGAACCGGCGGTCGTCACCGTCGGATCGATCCACGGCGGCACCAAGCACAACATCATCTCGGACAAGTGCCACTTGCAACTCACTCTTCGCAGCTACACCCCCGAGGTCCGCAAACTCTTGCGAGACGCCGTCGAACGTAAAGCCAAAGCCGTCGCAGCCAGCCATCGTGCCCCGGCTCCGGAGGTGGTCTTCGACGAGGGCACGTCCGCGGTGTTCAATGATGAGGGACTGGTCGCCCGCGTGGTCGGCGGGTTTGTGACCGAACTTGGGAAGGACCACGTCGTCCCGGCGGATCGCGTGATGGGGGCCGAGGACTTTGGCGAATTCGCCACCGGCGGAGTGCCGATCTTCATGTTCCGCCTAGGCACGGTCCCGGCCGCGAAGCTCGAAGAGTACCGCCAGGCCGGAACGCCTCCGCCCTCGCTGCACTCCTCGAAGTATTATCCGGAGGCAGAGTTGTCCCTGCGCACGGGGCTGCGGGCGAGTGTGACGGCGATCAAGGAATTGATGCCGAAGCGGTGAGTGGAACTGTGATTGCGAGCGGAAGCCGCAACGATAAACATGCAGAAAATAGACCTGACCCCTTTCCACTGCCCCAGATTACATCCACCAGATTGCCGAGGCACGAAAATGTCGCATTTCTCTCAATCAGTTTCAAGCCCGTCTGATGCCCAGACTTTTCATTGGAGCGACTGGGTGGTCTGCCCAGGTAAGCATTCATGGAATTGGCTGCTCGCCTTGCTCATTTCGTTCTTGTTTTTCGGGGGACACATGAGCAGTAGCGGAAATGAGCTTGAAATCTATCGCAAATCGGTCGGAACGAACCAGGATATTGTGGTGCTGCAAGGGCCGTACCATCCTCCCACAGTTCTTGACGGATTATTGAAAATCAATGGAGAGCACGCTTACCTCGGGTCAACTGAAATTCGAGTGGAAGTGAGAACAGGGAGTGAAGTGGCTACTCTCTGGAGTTCTCTCGTTGGGGTGGGTTCCGACCCAGGAAAGGAGCGATCGATCTACATCCTCGATTTGATCGTGAGGGAGGACTATTTTGTCATGGTGACCCATAACCGACACTATGTGATGTTCCACAAGGTTTACCCTTTCGGCAATAGGAGTCGGATTGCTGGTGCCACCAGTTCTCCCTTTTCTCGTGCGGATTCTGAGAGAGTTGACTTTATGGCTGCGGATTGGGCCATTTCTTCGGTTTTTCTAGATGCCAAAAAGGGGGATGAAATTGGCGTTGACGTGAAAGCACTCCCGAACAATCGGTTCTCTCTGACCATCAAAGATATGAGGGTCGGGCCTCCCGACCCAGATGGCAGCGGGTGGGAGTACCCGGTCTTTGAGCAGGACGAGGCCGGCAAGTGGGATTTCAAACTCAAGCGGGGTGGCCCCGGTTGATTCGCTTTGGAATCTACCGGGGTGGCTTTGCCACAGGGCGGGGTGGCCCAGGCATCGCTTTGGATGTCTGGGTTGCGGAGCAACAAGAGGCAACGCGAGGTTGCGGTGAATCCCTGCCCGTTGGTATCTTGAGGTTCGAACGGTGGGGATT
>JAYTFV010000091.1:0-6544 GCA_043734065.1 Planctomycetota bacterium | reverse complement strand
CCCTGGAGTTCCACTTCGTTCGTGCTGCCACTTTGAGCTTTGCGAACGACAGTCCGGAACGAGTCCACGACCACGATGCTCGGCTGGGACGCCTCGACCTCCTTGACGATGGCATCCAGAACCGCGCCGAGGTCTTGGTCGAGGACGACCTGACTGAGGTTGATGAAGCGGACCGCTCCGTCCATCTTGGCATGCTCGAAGAACGAGTACTGCTGCTGATAGCGCAGCATCTTAATGGCTGGCTCGCCCAGCACGGTGAAGTACAGCGCTGGCCGTTCGGGAGTGGCGTTGGCGAACATGATCTGATGCGCCAGCGTGGTCTTGCCGCATCCGGGCGCGCCCGCGATGATGTTGAAGGAGAACTCGGGCAGGCCGCCGCCGAGAATTTCATCCAGGCCCGGCACCCCGGTGGGCACTTGCCGAATGGTCACTCGGCCGTTGCCGTGACCTTGACCATTGCTCTGATCTTGTTCGGGCATACTCATGAGTGGGGCTCCATTCTGGAATGCTCGTCATTCAGCGATGTGTCAGGCCATGCCGCGCGGACCAAACCCACCGTCAGCGGTTCGCCGATGAAAGTCACGAGCAGTCCCAACAGATGCGAGGTGATCGCGACAGCCACCTCATCATCATTCGTCTGGTCCGCGAGGATCTGCTCCAGTCCTTCCAGGCGACCGTCCGCGTCGATCTTGACGAATTTCAGCGCCGGCACGTCGGCCCTGGCCAGCACCAACGCCCGCCGCATCAGCGAGACAAAGCCGTCTGTGCCCGCAAACTTAATCAGAGCCAGCCGGAGTTTCTCCACCACGACCACAGCTTCATCGACAGGCGAACCCAAGGCGGTCTGGCACGCTGCCAGTGACCGCCGGGCCAAGTCCCGCATTGATGAAGACGGCGAATCCATGAGGTTGACTTCACGGGGCATCGGAAAATGCACGGAGATTAGCAATGTTGTATCAGATCGTTCCGCCGCCAGATATAGTCGCCCGGCCCACCCCATACTGAGGGCCGCGAACGATCTGACCCAGGGTGCGCTCCCGGCGGTCGCGACCCTGGGCTGTGATGTGTCACCCCTTCAGGATGCAGAGGCCGCATTGACGGCTGACCACTGACGACTGACGGCTTCGATTGCGGCTGGGCCGCGCTGGGGTATCGACCAATGAATTCTTCCCGCAGGCTGGCAGTGGGGTTCGTTGCTCCCGTATGCTGAATTCCCGGGGATGATTCGTATCCGGAAGGGACTGGAGCGCGCGTGATGACTGGCTCGACCCGCTTGGTAATCGGACTTGCAGCGATACTTTCCGTGGGAGGACTCGTCTGGGCGGCGGAGGTGACGTCACCGGCGGGGCGGTTGCTGGTGTTCCTCCCCGAGGGAGTGGACTGGATCGCACTGCCGGTCGAGGGGGATGACGTGGCCACTGCGCGGGGTGATTTCGCCCGCCGCGTGTTCGAGTCTCGCGACCTGGATCGCAACGGCGTCCTGGAGGGCGAGGAGCCGCAGAAGCTCCTCGTCTGGTCCGCGGAACAGAGCCGTTTGCGGTTGTTGGGCGACGCCTGGAAGGCCGCGGATATTTCGCCGCAGGATGGGAAGCTGACCTTCAGCGAATGGCACACGCAGGTCGCACAGGCGTTCGGGCCCGCGCTGCGGATCGTGGTCGACAATCAGGGGAAGAATCGTGCCGGGGTGCTGTTTTCGCTGGTCGATCAAGATCATGATGGTCGGCTGACTGCGACGGAGTTGGAGCAGGAGGCCGCGCGGTTGCTGCGGTGTGACTTCGATGATGATGAACTGATTACGCAGAATGAACTCGCGGAATTGCAGTTGGCAGCGACGGAAAGTGCCCAGGCCGGGTTCGAGACTGAGCCGTTCTTGCTGCTTCAGGGGGAGGACTCCCTGGCCTTGGCCCGGCGCGAGATTGAGGCTCGCTTCCGCCCCTCGGGTGCAGCGGGTGTGCCCCTCCAACGGATCGCGGGGATCACGGCGGCCTCGGACACGAACTCGGATGGAGTAATCGACTCCACGGAGCTGCAACAGTTACTGCAATCTCCCCCGACCACGGGTCAGCTGCGGATCACATTGAAAGAGCCCCGAGGCGGCGTGCGTTGGTGGGCGGCTGGGAATGACACCGTTTCGCAGTCGCCACGTCGCTCGGACCCCGTCGCATTGCCGGGCCTGACCTTCATGGCCAAGTATCTCAATACGGCGCTGCTCGATCAGTTGCAGCGGCAGGAGTTGATGACGCAGTTCGGGGGGGCGGATCGGGACAACAACGAATACCTGTCGCCGAAGGAATTCGCGGAGTTCGTGTCGGTCCTGGACGAGAATCTGGCCCCCGACCCGGCGATGGCCGATATTGATGGCAACCAGCAGATCACCCGTGAGGAAGTCACCGTGTTCAACGACCTGCGCGAGCTGGCGTCGCACTGCCAAATCGTGTTGACGGTGCAGCGGGAGATGAAGTCGTTGTTTGATGCCCTGGACCAGGACCACAACAAGGGGGTCTCGGGCTGGGAGATGCACTCCGGTTCCGCGCAGATGGCTGCACTGGATCGGAACCAGGACGGGAGTCTGGCGATCACGGAGTTGAGCGGGGATCTGTCGCTGCTGGTGGGATTTGCCAGCACGCGGCGGGAAGCGACCCTGATGACCCCGATTCGTAATCGAAATCAGAAAGTGCCACCTCGGAAGGCTGCGACCCCAGGCCCGGTCTGGTTCCAGCGGATGGACCGGAACCAGGATCAGCGCATCTCGTGGCGCGAGTTCCTGGGGACGCGGGAGCAGTTTCAGACGCTCGACCTCAATCAAGACGGGTCGATTGCGGCTGGTGAGGCACCGTAGAACGCCGGGTGAGAGAGCGGAGGCCGGGAGACGGGCTGCTCCCCGTTTACACAGCTTAAGGATGAGTCTTGCGTGTGGTCTCTCATCCCGGCAGGGATGTCAGAAATTAGCCGGTGGTTGAGCGCAGCGACACCACCGGAACACGCCCCCCTGCTCCCGCATCCCGAAGGGATGCCAGAAATGTGGCTCACGGTTTGGGTTCTCGCGTTGGGAATCGTCGAGCGATCTCTGCCATCCCTCCGGGATGGATTGCTCTAGGCAGCCTGCAACCGGGTGTCGCTGCGCTCAACCACCGGCTAATTTCTGTGACCCCTGCCGGGGTCGGACGAGGCCGCATCCAGAGCCTTGGACGGATCGGGGGATGTGCAATGTTCAGTCTTCCGCTGTTTAGCCCGTGAAGGACGGCCCCATCGGCCCGCCTGGTTTGTTCGACGAGTTCTCGCGGGCCTGCTGGGCCTCTGTCTCCGCGGCAGCGGCCGAGTGGCCGAGCGTCGAGCCGGATGTGGAAACCAGGCACGGAATTCCGTATCCGAAGCCCTTCAATAAGTTCGTCCAGAGGGTGTCCCCGCTGGCCGGGTCGAGGGCGTAGGTATACCCCGAGACCGATACGATCAGTTGATCCCCGTCGAGCAAGATCGCCACGAATCCGCTGCCGTGGGGGGCTTTCCAGTCCCAGATTAACTCCCCGGTGGCCCGGTCGAGGGCGGCGATGCGGGAGTTGAAGCCGACAAAGACCAAGTCGTCCACAGTCAGCTCGGGGCCAGCGACGGGTTCCCGGTCGCGCTTCAGGGCCTGGAGGGCGTCCCAAGGCTCTGGAACGGGTTCGTCTTCCGCAAACATGATCTTCTCCCTGAGCAATTCACCCGGCGGGGCATTCGATTTTCGTCGACCGGCTGGGGGAGTCAACGGAAAATCGGCGTCGGCGGATCACCGGATTGGCGATCCGGTTCCGGCAGTTTTCCACCTGTCCTCCCTCCGCGGTGTGGAAAACCGGGCGGAACTGGGGGGCCAAACGGCGGAATTTCCAAGAAGCCGAAGAATATCGTCAGCTTGGTCATTCTCGCCGGTCGTGGAGGCGTTTAGGATCGTGAAGACGGGCGGGGGATGGGCTGGCGTGCAAGCCCGATGAGAGCCGATGAATAAGTCGGGGGCTGTCGCGTCTTAGCGGGGAAGAGTCGGCGTGCTGAAAGCTCGTCACAAACTGGGCAAATACCGGATCGAGAAACGCATCAGCGAAGGCGGTTTTGCCTCCGTCTATCAGGCGTATGATACGATCGAAGGGGTGCATGTGGCCCTCAAGATCCCCACTGCGTCCAGCGTGAACCCCGAGATGCTGAAGGACTTTCGGAACGAGGTGCGTCTGGCGTCGAAGCTGGTGCATCCGAATATTCTGCCGATCAAGGACGCCTCGATCATCGACGGGACGTTCGTGATTGTGCTGCCTCTGGGAGAGAAAACACTCGCGGACCGGTTCTCCCGGCGTCTTTCGCTTCAAACCGTGTTGGATTACACGGGACAGATGTTGGAGGCAGTCGCGTTTGCCCATCACCATCGGATCATTCACTGCGACGTGAAGCCCGAGAACATGCTGTTATTTGCCGACAATACTCTCAAGCTGACCGATTTCGGGATCGCGAAAATTGCCTTCAAGACGGTGCGCGGTTCGGGGACCGGGACGATGGGCTATATGGCTCCCGAGCAGGCGATGGGCAAGCCGTCGTTCCACTCCGACGTGTTTTCCCTGGGTTTAATCATCTATCGCATGCTGTCCGGGGAGTGGCCGGAGTGGCCGTTTGACTGGCCGCCGCCGGGATATAAGCGCGTGCGGGGCCGCGTCCCGGCGGATTTCATCGCCTGGCTCAAGCGATCGATGGACCTGATCCCCAAGAAGCGGTTCCGCGACGCCGAGCAGATGCTGGCCGAGTTCCAGAAGCTGCTGCCGCTGGTGCATGAACACACCCTCCGCCGTCGCCGCAAGAAGGTCGTGGGATAGGCTTCCAGCCTGTCATCTTCAGCCCCGACACAGGCTGGAGGCATCTCCCACGGGGTAAAGTGTGAGCCATCGGGATGGCCCGACGTGCCAATCCGCAGCACCTGCAACTCCGATTCCGGTCACAATTCCACTGTGGAACAAGCAGAAGAGGGCGGGATTTGAACCCGCGATGCCGGTTTACCCCGGCATCGTCGCCGCAATGTTCAAGCCGCAAGAACTTCGGCAAACTCGTCCCGCTTGCTCCATACGACTGGCTCGATTTCGAGGTTTCGCATCGCGTCGATCACACTTGTCGATACCGCATGCTCCTGGTCATTCAGGAATGCAAATGCTTTCGCATCTGCGGATCGAACATCGCGAGTATCAATCCACTTGAACGCCAGCAATTCCACCGTTTCTCGATTGGGGCGGTTGATCGTCTGAAGAACTCGCTCCGGGTGTATCCTTGATTTGGGGATTACGAATTCAAAGAGATGGTCAAGTCCGCTCTTGCCGGTCAGTTTCACCTTGGGTGTGTAACGAACATCGTGCGTATCCAGCCAAGATTGTACATCCTCCAGGAAAAGCGAGGTGATCATCGGGGCCGAAAGGAAGAACATATCGTTGACAGCCAACATCGCTTGGATGAGCGAATGCTTTCGCAGGCCGAAGTTTTCCAAGGTCGCGTGAACTTCAAGGCGTTCATCTATGTTTTTAACGCCGAAACCAGCCAGCGTGACCTGCAGCAGGTTCCGTCGTTTCGGGGATTCGAGCTTGCAACCCGAAAGGATCAAGTCTCCGATTGTCTGACCATCATCGGTCAAAACGAACCCATGATCGTCCCGCTTTGCATAGATCTGGAGCATGTCGTTGTGACGGTCGAGGTACGGTGTGGTGATTTCTGCCCACTGATTTCCTACACTCCGAACCTGAGTCTTGTCTCGCAACCATTTCCAATGGGCTTCCATCAGATCCTGGATTTCACTGATCATGGGAGAAGGCCCCTCTGAAACTTTGGCGGGTCAACGATGGTGCAGTAATCCATGAAGTCTATCAGCGTCTGCCAACGGTCAGTCAAGTTGCTGAACCGGTCGGTCGGCGATGGGATGGCCCATTTGTCTGCAAATCCTACGCGATAGATGTGCAGGTGAGGACAGGGAATCTCCTCGCCATCCGGGTTTCTGTGGGGAGCCCCGTCTAAGTCCAGTCGGACTAGAACGATCACCTGACGGGCACGATTTTGGATTGTGGCTTTCGACAGCTTGATCTTTCCGGCATGCAAGTCGAGAGAGAACGACTCGCGTCGATCTTCTGAGATCAGTGGCACGACAAGCGTCCGCTGCAGAATTGGATAAATATGTTGATCGTCGTTTTCGCGAACCTTTCGCATGGCGATCAAGGAATCGGCCTCATCCTGAGTGAGATCGGCCATGGCACACAACTCCTGCCTCTACGCGCTCAGTTTCGGGGCACAATGATTTGGTAAGTGCAACATGAACGGAGATTATTCATGATTTTCGGGTGTTGTGCCGAAGGTCTGAGATTTCCGTTCCGTGCCAGCGGTTCACAAAACACACAGAATAAGCGGAGAAGGGGGGATTCGAACCCCCGAATCGTTTTCACGATTACCGGATTAGCAATCCGGCGCATTCGGCCACTCTGCCACCTCTCCGGGTGTGGGGATTTCTCCCCGGCTCTCTGTTACTTCGGCAGTGACGTTGCCAAAATATAGC
>JAYTFV010000090.1:0-1532 GCA_043734065.1 Planctomycetota bacterium | reverse complement strand
CTGCACTCCCAGCCGTGCTTGTATCCTTACCGGTCAATACAGTCACGTGAACGGTGTCAAGACGCTGGCCGATTCCATAGATCCGAAACGTAACCATGTGGCCAAAATGCTGCGGGCCATCGGATATCAGACAGCCATGATCGGCAAATGGCACCTCAACAGCGACCCGACCGGGTTTGACGAGTGGCACATCCTGCCCGGCCAAGGGATCTATTATAACCCGCCGATGATTCACAACGGGAAGCAGGTCCAGCACAGGGGGTACGTCACCGACCTCATCACCGACTTCTCTCTGGAGTGGCTCAAGCAGCGTGACCCGAGTAAGCCGTTTATGCTGATGTGCCAGCATAAAGCCCCGCACCGAGAATGGTCTCCGGCTCTGCGGCACCTCGGTCACAACGGCGACAAGCCGTTTAAGGAGCCCGCGAATCTGTTCGATGACTATGCCCATCGCGGGCTGGCCGTGCGGGACCAGGACATGACCATCGAGAAGACCTTCACGGAAACCGATGCCAAGTTGAAGACGCTCGCCCAACTGACGCCGGAGCAGAAGGCGGTCTGGGAAGCCTACTACGAGCCACGCAACAAGGAGTTTCTCAAGAACAATCTCACCGGCAGCGACCTCGTGCGCTGGCGGTATCAGCGGTACATGCACGACTACCTCGGCTGCATCAAGGCGGTCGATGAGGGGGTCGGGCGGGTGCTGGATTACGTGGACGAGGCGGGCCTCGCGGAGAACACGATCGTCGTCTACGCCTCCGACCAGGGGTTCTTCCTCGGCGAGCACGGCTGGTTCGACAAGCGCTGGATCTTCGAGGAGTCGTTGCGGACGCCGCTGCTTGTGAAGTGGCCCGGAGTGACCCAGCCGGGACAGGTCAGCAGTGAGATCGTCTCGAACGTCGACTTCGCCGAAACCTTCCTCGAAGCGGCGGGACTCCCCATCCCCGCCGACATGCAGGGCCACAGCTTCGTGCCGATTCTGAAGGGTCAAACACCGACCGATTGGCGGAAGAGCTTCTACTACCACTACTACGAATACCCGGTCCCGCACCGCGTGCGGCCTCACGAAGGGGTCGTGACCGACCAGTTCAAACTCGTCCGCTTCTACAAGCCCGGGGCCGAATACTTCGAACTCTACGACCGGAAAGCCGACCCGGCGGAAATGAAGAGCTTCGCCAACGACCCGGCCTATGCCAAGACCGTCGAGACGCTCAAGGCCGAACTCGCCCGTCTCAAGACCGAACTCCAAGTCCCCGCCGAACCCCCGCGCGAGGCGTTCGGGAACCAGCCGCTGGAGTAAGGGGGATCGTTGAGGGTTGAGGGGCCAGAGATGAGAGGTCGCTGCGTTCGCCAGAACGCGGGGAGCCCGCACTCTGGCGAGTGCAGCTACACAACAAGCGTTCACTATCCAAGCTGATTGTCATCTCCAATCTTTGTTGAGCCCGGTTGAAAACGGTGGCGCGGGCCGGGGGAAAATGGCGGCGCGGGGTATGGGGGGATTGAAAGGCTGGGCTCTGGGTGAGCCTGGGAAT
>JAYTFV010000089.1:0-3245 GCA_043734065.1 Planctomycetota bacterium | reverse complement strand
TGCGCACTCTCACGATACCGCAGGATGGTCAGATGGTCCGTGTCCAGCAGGATCATGGCGTCTCAACCTGTTGCGGTTCGGGCGGCGCTGGCAGTTGTTGTTGCTGATCGAATTCGCGATAGAACCGCTCGCGATCCGCCTGACGATAGGCCAAGGCCGCATCGTCGATCCGCTTCATGACTTCATCCCCCGAGAACATGCCAATGGTTCTCCGCCAATCTTTGGGCTGGGGGGGCTTGAGCCACGGAGCGGTCAACAGCGCCAGCTTGGTCTCCAGCGCGGCAACCCGCTCTTCCAGGGTCGGTTCAGACATGATCGACTTTCATTCCAACGGAGTAGATGGGTTGGAGGACATCCTATTCTCACACCGGGGAAACGGGAATACCCACTGTCTGAAACCGTCTCTCGTTCCCAAGCTCCTGCTTGGGAACGCACTCCAGCCAAGCTCCAGCTTGGAGGTGAGAGTGCGGCGAGAGTGATCTCCCCACCCGCGAAGCGGAGCTTCAAAGACCGGCGTTCCCAAGCGGGAGATTGGGAACGAGACAATACTGGTGCCCGTCCATCGCCTCGGATGAGCTGTGCAAGGTCATCCCCGGCTCGGACGACCCCGTCCCTTCGCGAGCGACAGCCTGCAAACATCGAACCCGCGTGGGTGCCATTGGCAAGGGGCTTCGCTCGCCAATGAACTTTGAAAACGCTGGCGGAGCTTTGAAGACAGACGTTCCCAAGCAGGAACTTGGGAGCGAGACAAAGGGTTCACTCCATCTGGCCGAGTTGGGAGACCACTGGCGACATCCGCACTCGTATCCGGCTGGACTTCTCCCAATTCAGAGCAACGAGTAATCTTCCACCGGACATCCCGTTCGATCGAGTTGCGCAGTTTGCAGGGAGGCATTCATGCCGATGACAAAGTCTCATTCAGTCGCCTTGTCGCAGTCGCCTGTTCGTTGGTGGATCACGTTGATCGTGACCGTTGCGGCATGGCTGAGTCGGATCGCACCGGCGGCGGCTCAGCCGGCGGATGCGGAAGACGCCGCAAACGCTGTTGAACACCCGTTCGTCGTGGTGGCAGCGGCGAGCATCGACCGGGTGAAGGAGCGGGCAGCGACACTGCTTAAGGCGGCCGGGGGCGACGCCTCACTTGTGGCGCTCCAGCGAGTGCTTTCGGCGGACGATGGCGTCAGATTCCTGGCCGGTATCAAGGGAATCGACACCACAAGGCCGATCGGCGTGCTGGTGTTCCTCGGTTTCAGCACGATTCAACCCAACCCCGCTGATGAACAGCCCAAAGATCTCCCGGTCAATACCGACGCCGATTCCAAGGCGACATCCGACAAGAAGCCATCCGGCGAGCCCGACGTCTTTGATCGGTTTTTGGATTCAATCGACCCTGAACGATTTGTGTTCGCGATCCCGTTGAAAGACTTTGACGAATTCCTCGCATCGTTGGGGCTGACGCCCGTCCCGGACGAACCTCATCAGTACAAGGATTCGTTGGGGATTATCGTGGATGTGGGCGGAATCGTGTCAGTGCGGCGCAGCGGCGACTATGCGTTTTTCGCGGGCCAACCCGATCTGTTGGCGCACTCGGCCGACCCGTGTGCGCTCATCCATTCAGTGCTGGGGCAGAATGACGTGGCAGTGTCGTTCCAAGCGAGGGGACTACCGATCGGAATGAGGACGCTCATTGCCGAGGGGCTCAAATCCGGATTCGCGGCGTCGCTTCAGCAGCAGCCCGATGAACCGAAGCTTGACTACCAGCTCCGCCGCGTTGTCGGCGACCTGAGCTTGGAATTGATTGACCTCGCGCTGACGCAAATCGACGAAGTGAACCTCGGCCTGCGGTTGGACCCCGACAAGTGCGAACTGCTCACAGAGTTTGAACTGGTCGGAATCAAGGACGGCAAGCTTGCGAAGTTCGCCGCCGAGATCACTCCGAAACGTAGCCCGTTCGCCGGACTGTTGAATACAGACGGGCCTTGCTCATTCGGACTGTCGTTGGCGTTACCCAAGCGTCACTCGAAGCCATTGGCCGAAGGTTTGAGTGACTACTTGCTTGCACTTGAAGGGAGCGACCTGCTCTTGGCTGGTGCTTTTTTTCCGATCACCGAACCAGGAGTGCGATTGATCGAAGCCGGGCAGTTCGACCTTGCGTTCATGACTCCCAAGGATGGAGAAACAGGTGTGACCCTGATGGCCATGAAAGCTCCCGGCGGTCCGAACTTCCCCAAGAAATTCCAACTCATGATGGAGTTTTTTCAGAAGACGAAGTTGTTGCAGTCGATGGAACTGGCGGAGGACATCAAGATCGCCGTTGATACCGTGAATGACTGGCCCATCCACAAATTATCGCTCGCGTCCGGCTGGAATAAGAGCTGGTGCGAATTGTGGCCTGAACTCGGCATGAACGTGAACGAAGCTGAAGGCGGCAGCCTCTATGTGGCCGCCACGCCCGACGCGATCTGGTTCGGCGGAAGCAGTGGCAAGGAACAACAGGGTGTTTCGAAAGCATTCAAGTCCGCCATCGAACAGACCGTGCTGGCCGTTACGAGGCCTGAGACAACGGACTCAAGTGGCCCGGCAGTGTTGCGTTTGTCGCTCCACACGCGCGAATGGCAACTCAGCCAGAACGTGACCGGAAATCCCGATGACGAAAAAGACGCCAAGGTCCGTCAGACGCTGCTCAAGCAAATCGAAGACGAGAAGAAGAAACGCAAGGTCGTCCAAACGTTCTTTCAGAAAAAGGGGGACGGCATTCACGCGGACCTGCGGCCCACAGAGACAGGCTTGCGTCTGACCGTCAAGATCGAGGAAGCCTGTCTCGCCTGGCTTATCCATCTGGCTTACGAGGATCTCGTGCATGAGGTCTCCAGCAAGGAGAAATCGGACGCGAGTGAATCGAACAAGTGATGCCACGCATCGCCGGATTCCACTGGCGAGCTGGGTCACCCGAGCAAGAAGTCAACTCCTCTCACAAACGAGCGACCGTCAACGTCATCACGACCGCTGGCCCCGCGCGGCTCATCGCCAGCGCTCGGATGATTCAGGGCCTGCTCAGGGAAGGAACGCCGTGCCACACACTCACCCGCAGCGTCAGCGCGGGCGAGCCGTGATGACGTCCGCGCTGATGCGTTTTGAAGTGGCGTTGTTTTGGATTTACGCCCCAACGGGGCAGCCCTAAGTTAGCCCAGGGCAAGCGACCATCGGGAGCGCCGCCCTGGGTAGCGACCGTCACAGAGTTTGGA
>JAYTFV010000088.1:0-6181 GCA_043734065.1 Planctomycetota bacterium | reverse complement strand
AGTCAGACGTTCCTCGACCAGCAGGCCGAGTCCACCGCCGCCTGGCACGACCTGTGCCATGCGCTGTTCAATCTGAATGAGTTTGTGTATATCGATTGAGCGACACAGGCACCCCTCGTCCCTCAGCGGGGGGATGTTCGGTGCGTGCGAATCGAACGATTCGCGAACCTGTTTTCGTCGGAGTATGTCGGAAACCACATGACCTCCACTTCCTCGACGAATCATGCCGTGCCCCCGACTGTCACGGCCGCCGCGTTGTGGACGCTGGCGTGGCCGATCATGGTCTCGCGGGCCAGCCAGGCGATCGTCGGGCTGTGTGATGCGCTGATGGTGGCCCCGCTGGGAGCCCAGGCGCTGGCGGCCACCTCAACCGGGGCCACGAACTCCTTCACGATCCTGATTCTGCCGCTGGGGATTGTCTTTCTCGTCTCCAGCTTCACCTCGCAACTGCATGGGCAGGGAGACACCGTCAGCGCCCGGCGGTACGGCTGGTACGGGCTGATCCTGGCGCTGCTGGCGAACGGGATGTGCGTGGTGGCGATGATATTCGCGCATCCGATTCTGGACCGCATCCCTCTGGATGGGGAGGTCCGCGAACTAATGGCCGGGTATATCGTGATCCGGCTCTGGAGCGGCGGAGCGGCGGTGGGGATCGAGGCCCTGGCGAACTACTTTGGCGGTCTGGGGCGGACTCGACCGGGGATGATCGCCAACATGGGCCTGATGCTGGCCAATGTGCTGGGAAACTGGTTGCTCATCGGGGGCCACTGGGGTTGCCCGGCGATGGGCGTACGCGGGGCGGCACTGGCCAGTACGCTTTCGACTGGGCTGGCATTCGTGGGCCTGTTGGGGTACTTCCTATGGACCGGTCGAGGCGTGTTGGCCACGCGATTGAAGTGGTCGGAGTTCGAGCGGTTGGTCAGGTTCGGGTTCCCTTCGGGATTGAACTGGTTCCTGGAGATCTTCGCGTTCATCTTCTTCATCAATGCGGTCGTGGCGAGTCTGGGGACCACTTCACTGGCGGCGATGAACTGCGTCTTCGCGCTCAACTCGGTGTCGTTCATGCCCGCGTTCGGGCTGGCCAGCGCGGGAGCGATTCTGGTGGGGCAGGCGATCGGTGCCGGGGCCAAGGATCTGGTCCCTCGCGCGGTGGCCCTGACCACTGCGGCGACCCTGATCTGGCAGGGAGCGACCGGGGTGGCGTACTTCCTGATCCCGGACCTGCTGATCGCTCCCTTTGCTCAGGGAGAGGGGGCAGAGGAGACGCTCAAGATTGGCGTCCGCATGCTGATCATCTCCGCGTCGTGGCAACTGTTCGATGCGGTGGCGACGACGCTGGCCGAGGCACTGCGGGCCGCCGGAGACACGACGTTCCCATTACTCGCACGGCTGGTGATCGCCTGGTTGGTGTTCGTGCCCGGAGCGCTGATCAGCGTCCGTTACTATAAATGGAGCGACGCGGCCGCCACGTTTTGGATCGTGGCCTACCTGGCGCTCTTGGCCGCCACGCTGCTGTGGCGGTTCCGCACGGGAGCCTGGCGGCATGTGCAGCTCTTGGAGTCGCCGACGCAGTAGAGCTTCGTCACGGCGTCATGTGTGGGTTGGAGTCCAGCCTTCAGGCTGCTCCTGTGCAGGCGATACTTCGCGAGGGCGCAAGTGAGACATTTTGTCGTAGCCACGTTTCGCCAGAACGTGGGCGACTTGGCGTGCGTGCCCGCCCTCTGGCGAGGGGCAGCTACGACTCACTCGGGACCGCGCTAAGTATATCAGTGATGATGAGTGTTCCCGATCCCCTGCATCCCACGGAACTCAAAGCTGATCATCCCTGGTACAGAATTCCGATCAAGATGTCGCCGCCCCGATATGGAATGCCGCATCATGCCCGATTCGCACTACGAATGACTTGCGAATGGGATCTGCATTCTTGGCTGCCAACGCGGCGGGGATAAAGGTCTCCCCCAGGAAGTAACTCTTTGAGTTCGGTTCAATGGCCACGAACTGATCGCGATGGTCGGCTTCCAACTGGGCCTTCCACTCCTGTTCGTAAAGCTCTCTGGCCTGTGCGGAAATTGACATTCTCAACATCCCCTGCTGTACGATGACTTTCGCTTCGGAATCGAGTGTACAAGTAATTCCAGTTGCGGACAATCTGTTGTTGTGACAGGGATCGACCAACACGTATTGAGCGACACGCCAAAAGCCCACGGGTTGCAACCCGTGGGCTTTCAAGACATCTTCCTGTGTGAGTCTTCAAACTATCGCGCCGGAGACTGCGACGCCCCCGCCGTTTGCACGTGGGTGTCCGCATGCAGCTTCTTGGCCGAGACCAGCTTCTGGTACATCGGGGCGGGCTGCATGTAGCCTTCGAACCGCCCCAGCAGGTCGGCCTCCGGGCTGAGGATGATCGTGCAGGGGAGCGACTTCACGTCGAGGATCTCGGCGATTTTCTTTTCGTCATCGACATCAATGTGGACCGAGACAAACGTACTGTTGATGTACTTCGCCAATTGAGGATTGGTGAGGGTCGTCTTCTCCAGTTTCTTGCAAAAGCCGCACCACTCGGCTCCGAAGACGACCATAATCGGCTTATTCTGCTGAACGGCGAGCTTGTGAGCGTCCTTGAGACTCTTCTGCCAGGTGATGGCCACGTTCTCCGGACCGCCCGCCCAGGCGAGGGCTCCCGTCCCCACGCAAATCCCGAGTGTGCCGAGCAGGGCACTGCGACGTGACAATTGGCTCATCTCTTTTCCTTCCGTGGAGATCAGGCTGCTGCGTGGCTCCGGGCCTGCCTCGCAAATGGATACCAGATCAATCGGCATCATCGATAGATCAGGTTCGTTCGAATCATTCGATCGCCAACGGCTGCCCAGATTGCCTGAACTCTCAAGTCGAGACGTGCCGGTCAGGCTGGTTGTCCCCCCTGGGTATTCCGTAAACTCACCGCATGGCACCACAACCTCTCTCCGAACAGACCGTGAACCCGCTCCCCTGCTATGTCGGGATCGACATTGGAGGCACTCGCATCAAGGCGGGGGTCGTGCGCGAGGACGGGACCGTCCTGGCCAATGCCGCCTTTCCGATCAAGCTCGATGCCGGGCGGGATGAGGGGCTGGCCCACCTCTACGCCGTCATCGACCGCATCATCGCCGAGAGCCAGTCTCGCTCTCAGATCGTCGGCATCGGCATTGCAGCTCCGGGCACGATGGACATCCCCGGCGGCATCATCTTCCATCCGTTCAATCTGCCGGGGTGGCAGAACCTCCCGATCAAGCAATTGGTCCACGAGCGATTCGGGCTGCCGGTGGTCCTCCAGAACGATGCCAACGCCGCGGCGCTGGGGGAGAGCTGGCTGGGGCGGGCGCAGGGGATGAGCAGCCTGATGTTCTGGACACTCGGCACGGGTGTCGGCGGCGGGATCGTCCTGAATGGGCAGGTGTGGGAGGGGGCCCACTCGCACGCCGGGGAATGCGGCCACATGATTATTCAGCACGAAGGCGGCCCCCGCTCCGAGCACGGCATCCACGGCTCGGTCGAACTCTATGCCGGGTCGAAGGGACTGCTCCGGCGCTGCAAGGAGGCCCTGGCTGCCGGAGCCAAATCCTCCCTGCGCGCCCGTATCGAAAAGAACGAGACCGTGACCCCCATCCTGATCGCCGAAGAGGCCAAAGCGGGCGACGACCTCGCCGATCGCCTTATCATGGAGACAGCTGTCTATCTGGCGATCGGCACCGTGAACATCATGCACACGCTAAACCCGGCGATGGTGCTGTTCGGGGGAGCAATGACGTTCGACCAGCACAACAGCGAACTCGGTCGACGGTTCATCGCCAAGGTTCGCGACGAGGTGAAGGCCCGCGCCTTCCCGATCCCGGCCCAGCGGACGATCATTGACTACGCCTCCCTCGGCGGCGACGCCGGGTTCATCGGCTCGGCGGGGTGCATTCGGAGTCACCTGCACCGGCTGCTGGATTAAGGCCAGTCGCTCCCGGCGAGGATGGCCTGCTCAATCTCCAATCGCGGCTGCTCCCCGACGTGATGGCGGAAGACCACCAGGTCAGCACGATTCCCGGCAGAGAGGCCGATTCGTTCGCGGCGCAGGATGCGGGCGGGGTGGTCTCCGGCCATGTCGCAGGCGGCTCCGAGGCTCACCCCGGCCAACTGCATGCACATGGCGACACACTGTTCGGTGGTCTGGGCGGAACCGGCGAGGAGGGTCCGCTGGCCCGCGATCACGATCTTGCCATTCGGCAATACTTCGAACACTTGGCCGTGTGTCTGATATTCTCCGGGAGGACATCCGGCGAGGCCCGAGGCATCGCACGTGATGATGCACTCGCGCAGGCCCTTGGCCCGGATCACCGAACGCACGAAGCTGGCCGGGATGTGGTGGCAGTCGGTGATCAGGCTGGCAGCCAGTCGGCTCTCTCCGAGTTGATCCCAGAGCAGATTCGGATGCCGGGGGAGCAGCGGGCTCACCCCGTTCCCGAGGTGCGTACTCAGCCTCGCCCCCGCGCGAACCGCAGTTGTGATTTGAGCGGTGTTGGCTGCGGAGTGCCCGAGGGCGATGGTGATGCCGCTGAGGGTGGCGCGGTGGATGAACTCCTCAGCACCGCTGGCTTCGGCGGCGAGCGTGACGAGGCAAACTCGCCCGCCGGAGGCCGCCTGCCAGGCTTCGAATTCGCTCCAGTCGCAGGGGCGGACATGCTCGCGGGGATGGGCTCCGCGCGGGCCGTCCTCCGCCGAGATGAATGGACCTTCGACGTGGCAACCGGGAACCATGCGGTCGGCCCACGCCTCGCGTTCGCAGGCCCGGCGGATCGCACAGAGTCCGGCGCAGAGGGCCTCGCGCGAGCTCGTGATGAGTGTCGGGCAGAGCCGCGTCACACCATGCGACAGGTACTGGCGCAGCACCTGCAGCACCATGTCCTCGGTCAGGTGCGGGTCGCTGAACCAGACCCCGCCATACCCATTGATTTGCAGATCGAAGAAGCCGGGCGCGACAAACGGCAGGTCGTCCGCGCGGGAGTACCCATATGCCGGGGTCACGCTGGCGATGCGGTCGCCCGCGAGTTCCACTCGCACCGGCGACCCGGTGTCGTAGCGTTTGGCGATGAGGGACATAACCGCTGCTCCCCCGTGGTAGCCACCTTCGCCAGAAGGTGGGCGAATGGGTACTGGCTTTCGAGGGTGCCAACAGACTTCCGCAGTCTTCCGAGACTTCGGAAGTCTTCCCCGGTGTTCGGACGCTGGTCCCAGATCGCCCACGTTCTGGCGAACGTGGCTACCTTCATCTAGCGGATCGTGAACCCGAGCGTCTGCGTCGCGAACCGACCGTTCAGCTTGTCCTCGACGGTCAATCGTAGCTGATACGAGCCGGGTGTCAGGTGTGCGGGGATGTCGATGCGATAGCTGTTGTAGAAATCGGTCCGCAGTCCTCGGCAGAGGTCTTCGGTATCGCCGAGGGCATTGCGTTCGAGGACCGTGTCCTCTTGCCCGGTCTTGACGATCTCGATCGTCGAGCCGACCAGTGTGCGGTACATCCCCGCGGGGGTCGACTCGGTGCTGAAGTTCCGCAGCTCGCCGTACAGGAGTACCGCCTGGCCCGGTTCGAACTCGTCTCGTTCGAAGCGCTCGTACAGTCCCCATCCGTCGATGCGGCTGCAGAACCCGACACTCCGCAGTTCCAGGTCGGCCACCGATTGCAACTGCCGAGCGGCCGCGTTCAGTTGGGCAATCGTCTGGGCGGCGCGTGTGCCGGGGTCGCCGGTTTGTTCGTCGTCGAAGTAATTCGACATGCCCCAGAACATGCTGGTCCAGAACTCCTGGTCGACCGTGTCGGCGTCGAAGATCGGGAGTTGAGCCTTCTCAGGCTCGGCAGCCATGAGATACAGCATGCGGAGATAGACCTGCCGCTGGATGTGGGCCTGGCGCTGGGCGAGGCTGTTGTCTTCGGGGGGGCGAGAGGCTTCGGCCTCCATCAGGGAGATCAGCTTGCTCAGTTCGTCCTGCCAGTAGTC
The DNA here is from genome assembly GCA_043734065.1 of Planctomycetota bacterium. GTDB lineage: Bacteria > Planctomycetota > Planctomycetia > Planctomycetales > Planctomycetaceae > TH-plancto1. The sequence goes on along the minus strand of JAYTFV010000088.1, from coordinate 164 downwards.
GGCCTTGGGGTCGGGTCGGATGGGGGTGACCAGCGGGGCGGGGGTGACTGGCGGAGCGGTGGATTTCGGTATGTGCGTAGAGGCTTTGTCGTGGGCGGTCTGTTGAGGGTCACGCGACCAAGGCACTGTCAACGGCGGGAGGCCGGAGGAGATGCGGTCGGTGA